>NZ_JBMDIJ010000064.1:0-35328 GCF_057808595.1 Pseudomonas sp. FG98
TTGCTGGACTGTGTTGTTCTGGCGGGCCGCATCGCTGGCAACGCCAGCTCCCACAAGGACCGCGTCGATCACAAATACCATGAGTGGCCCGGAACCCTGTGGGAGTCGGCGTTGCCGACGATGAGGCCAGCAGTCACAACATCAATCCGGCGGGCACAGTAGCGCAGCATGCCGCTGATGGAAACCGGCGATACGCCGCCACATCTCGATCGGGTTGGAATACATGGGGAAATGCCCGCAACCGGGGATGCTCGCCAGTTCGACGCCCCGGGCCTGGATATCGGCCAGGTAGGACAGGTGACTGTTCTGCTCGCCGTACATGAACATTCGCGGACAGGCCAGGCCAAGGAACTTGTCCATCAAGCTGCCATGGTCGGAGAGCTCGACCATCGAGCTGAAGATGCCCCGCACCGCACCGGCACGCACCTTGTACGGCAGGCTGGCGGTATACAGCGCGCTGGCCGGGTCACAGCCATGCCGGGTGCGCTCGATGAAGGCAGTGAAGAAGGCCTGGGCGCCCTCCGCCGGGTAGTCGACGATCTGCCGGCTGAGAAAGCAGTCCTCGGGCGCGATATTGCCCTCGATATCGACGAAGCTCAGTACCCGTTGCGGACAGCGGTGGGCCAGGAGCAAGGCGGTCAGGCCGCCCATGGAGTGACCGACCAGGTGAAAGCGTTCGACGCCAAAGTGTTCGAGTACCTTCAGCGCCGTCTCCAGCAGCAGCGGGATCGAAACACGCGACAGATCGCTGCACTGACTTTCGCCGCACCCCGGCGCGTCAAACGCGATAAAGCCGCGACCGTCGAACGCCGCTTGCCGGGTCAGGCCGACATAGTCCTCCTTGGTCGAGCCAAAGCCATGCAGGAACAGGATCGGCGCCCCCTCGCCCTCGCGATACGAGGTGGCGACCTGTAACGCGATACCGTCGATCTCCTGGGAGATCAAGGCGTGATGGAAGGTTCGGGAGACGGACATGCGCAGGTTCCTCGGCGGGTCGGGTCGACACTTTGAGCCGGGCTGGCTGATCTGTAAATTCCGCTCGAAGGATGGTTTTCATAGGGCAAACCTATGATGCGCCGTCACACAACTGCGCCACCAGCGCCTCCGCCAGGGGATTGGCCCGCGCACTGTTCCAGGCCAGGGTCGTGGTGACCACGCTGACCTTCTGCGTCAGCGCCCGCAGCACCACATTGGCCGGGGCCAGTTTCTTCATCGCCGCCGGAACCAGGGCAATGCCCTGGCCGCAACTGACAAAGGCAATCTGCGAAGCCACCGAGCGCACCTCATGCAGCACCCGTGGGGAGAAACCATTGGCCCGGCAGGTGGCGACCAGGTTGTCGAAATACAGCGGGCTGACCTTGCGCGCGAACATCACCAGCGGCTCGCTGGCCAGGCTCGCCAGACTGATCCGGGTGCGCGTCGCCAACGGATGGTCGGCCGGCAGGGCCACCATCAGCCGCTCCTGAGTCAGTGGCAGCCACTGGATGGCCGGGCCCAGGTCGCCATCGAGACGGGCGAAGGCCACATCGATATCGCCGGACTCCAGCGCCGGTACAGCCTCGACGCTGTCGATCTCGCGCACCGATACCGTGACCTGCGGGTAGTCCTGCTTGAAGCGCTCCAGGGCGCCGGGCAGCACATCGAACATCGCCGAGGAAATCGCGCCGATGGTCAGCATGCCCTGGTGCCCGCTCAGCGCCTCCTCCACCGCCAGTTCCAGGCGCTCCAGCTGATCGGCGAACTTGCGCACCGCCGGCAGGATCGCCGCACCTGTCGGGGTCAATCGTGCGCCGCGTCGCGAGCGCTCGAACAGCTTGACCTTGAGCGCCTGCTCGAGAATCTGGATCTGCTCGGTAAGGGGTGGCTGGGTCATGCCCAGGCGCTTGGCGGCGCGGCCGAAATTCTGCTCCTCGGCAACGGCAAGAAACAGCCAGAGGTGACGGATCAGGCGGAAATTGATCATGGCATTTCCATAGGTTTTTCGTATGGGAAACATCCTTGATAAGGAATGTACCTATCGAATGCAAGCCCCGACACTTTGGGCCTCCCCAAGCCAAATGAGGTTCTCCCATGAGCCAGGACCGCGTTCTCCAACGCCTGGCGGCGCTGGACAGCAACACCGTCTCCGACGCCCTCGACTTTCTCGGCCTGGCCGGTGCCACCTTCGGCCTGCGCCCGCTGTGGCCCTGCGCGGCCCTGGTCGGCCGCGCCAGTACCGTGCAGCTCGCCGCCAAGACCGACGCCGCGCCCACCGTGCACCTGATCACCCCGGTGCTGGAAAGCATCGCCAGCGACGACCGCGTGCTGGTGATCGCCGGTGGCCTGGAAGGGGTTTCCTGCTGGGGCGACATCCTCGCCAACGCCGCCGTGGCCAAAGGCGTGCGCGGCACGGTGATCGATGGCTGCAGCCGCGATATCGACGGCAGTGCCGCCATCGGCTATCCGGTCTACGGCCGCGGCGTGACCATGATCAGCGCACGCAACCGGGTGATCCAGGTGGATGCCGCCTGCGCCATCGACGTGGCCGGGGTCACCGTCAACGAAGGCGACTACGTGCTCGCCGACAACTGCGGCACGGTGTTTATCGCCCAGGCGCTCATCGAACAGGTGCTCGATCTCGGCGAACGTATCGCCCTGCGCCAGGCCGGGATGGTCGAGGCCGTACGCGGCGGGCGCTCGGTCGCCGAAGTGATGCACGACAGCCAGTTCGCAGCCATCAACCTGGAGACGCAACGATGAGCCTTACCGATCAAGATCTCGTCGAGCTGTTCGCCGGCCTCGACACCCCGGGCGTTTCCGACGCCCTGGACAAGCTCGGCCTGCCCGGCCAGTGCCTGGGCATCATGCCCCTGGCCGACTATCCGGGCGTGGTGGTGGGCCCGGCCTTTACCGTGCAGTACGTCAGCGCCAGCACCCCACCGGGCACGGTCGGCGACTTTATCGATGATGTCGCCCCAGGCGCGGTGGTGGTGATCGCCAACGACGGGCGCCGCGACTGCACGGTGTGGGGCGACATCATGACCCAGTACGCCGGCCAGCACGGCATCGCTGCGACGGTGATCGACGGGGTATGCCGTGATGTGGCGAAGGCCCTTGGTGACGGCTATCCGATCTTCAGCAGGGGCCGCTACATGCGCACCGGCAAGGACAGGGTGCAGGTGCAAGCGCTGAACCAGCCGGTGTCGATTGGCGGTGCGCGGGTCTGCCCCGGCGATATCGTCGTCGCCGATGCCAACGGTGTGCTGGTGGTACCCCGCGAGCGAGCCCGGGAGGTTGCCGAGGCGGCGCGGCGCATCGAGGCGGTGGAAGCCGATATCCGAGTGCAGATCAGCCAGGGCAAGACCCTGCGCCAGGCCCGCGCCGCGCTGGGCTATCACGACCTGCAAAAGAGGAGCGGCCAGTGACCACGTCTCAGACCTTGCCCGCCGGCTAGATGGGGGGGCGGCCGGCCTCATCGCTGCAAGGGTATCTACACATCTTCCGGTTTACCCAAACCAACCATGCGACGCGGTCCAGGAGCTGCTTCAGCTGCGATGGACCGCGTCGACCTTTACTCGAGATGTGTAGATACCCATGCTCATCGCTGGCAAGCCAGCGATGAGGCCGGGCGTTTGACAGCGCCCACCTGCTCGGCTAGAAACACCGACCGCTGCCCCGATAACAAGACCATGACCAGCACCCCGATCCCGATCCTCGACCTCGGCCGCGACTACGACCAGCGCTACGCCGATGCCGACCTGCACTACGACGCCCACGGCCACCTCAGCGCGGTGTTCGGGCGCAATGTGGCGGTGCACCGGCATGACCGGTTTTTCCAGATCCACTACATGACCCGCGGTCAGGTCCACGTCTACCTCGACGACACGCCCTACCGCCTGCAAGGCCCGATGCTGTTCTTCACCCCGCCGGGCATCCCCCATGCCTTCGTCACCGATGCCGACTGCGAGGGTCATGTGATCACCTTGCGCCAGCCCTGGGTCTGGCAGATGTTCAGCGATGGCAAGCGCGCTCCCGATCCGCGCCTGGAAATGCCCCTGTGCGTCAGCCTTGCCGACCTGCCGCAGGCACTGGTCGCCGAAGCCGGGCAGATCGACCAGTTGTTCCACTTGCTGCAACGGGAATTCCTTGCCGACTTGCCCGGCCGCGAGCTCAACCTCCAGGCCCTGGTGCGTCTGATCCTGGTGACCTTGCTGCGCCTGAGCGGCAATGCCCAGCCCGACTGGCAGGTGAACCGTCCCGACCTGCTGCTGTTCCACCGTTTCAACCTGCTGGTGGAACAGCACTACCGCCAGCACTGGCCGATCCCCCACTACGCCGAACTGCTCGGCCTCACCAGCGCCCGCCTCAATCTGGTCTGCCGGCGCATCGCGCAGATGTCGGCCAAGCGCGTGGTCTGGGAGCGCCTGGCCCAGGAAGCACGGCGCCTGCTGCTGCACAGCGGGTTGTCGATCAACGAGATCGGTTATGAGCTGGGGTTCAAGGATCCGGGGTATTTCTCGCGGTTCTTCAGCCAGCAGGTGGGGATGAGTCCGCGGGAGTATCGGAACGAGGGATCAAACAAAGCCACGATTGAATGACTGCTGGCCTGTTCGTCCCTCCAGGATCAGTCGTAAATGGGTACGAAACTTCCCCGCCATCCGACTTTCTTGTAGGCAAATTCCCAAGCATACTCGCCCCGCCTTACCGGCCATTGCGCTCCATGGAAATGCTGCCTAGTCTGCGTCGGTCGTCGCCAAATCGACCGCAAAGGGCTTTGACAGGCCTGCCAAATACGTGGATCGCCGGTTGTCCGTTATGGCAGCTGTGCGTGTGGGCACCTTCGGGTGCGCCGGGTTATCTACGTCCCTGGTCTGTCAACCCGCGCACAGTTGCCACCCACCTGTTTGACAGCAGCGTGCTGGCAATCCCAACCACGACGTAGAGATTGCCCATGAAAAAAATAGTCCCGGATCCACCCTCAGACCTGTGCATTCGCGCAGGCCTCTCCCACGAAAATGCCTTGCAGCTTGCACAGCAGCACCTGGAAAGGGCCATCAACAATGCCAATGAGGCTGCGGAGGATGCGCCCACCAAGCAGCGCTGGTTGATTCACGATGCTGTTTTGCAGATGAAAATCACCAAAGCGTTGTTGAAAGTGTCGGTGGCAACGCTGGAGGTGGTGGTCTAGCCAGCGCGAGCCGAATAGCTGCGAAGGACTGCAAGGAAACCCCGTGAACAAGACGGGATGACAGGATCGGGGTTGCCTTGCTGTCCTTCGTGAGTCCCAACTTGATTCTTGCGGTGCTCTTCAGATCGAGCGCCGTCCACACGGCGCTTCGCGAGCAAGCTCGCTCCCACGTCTGTTGCAACGCGCCATGGCCTGTGCCTTTTGGGTCGCTTGCCTTTGATGCCTGGCGATCTATCGTGGGGCGGCTTTTAAGCTCGACGCGATACTGCGTCGTACAAACAAGGCGAACAACCATGGCCTTACAGGCATAGGTACGTTGCAACCAACGTGGGAGCGAGCTTGCTCGCGAAGCGCCGTGTGGACGGCGCTCGATCTTGAGAGCGCCAGAAAAGCTTCGACATGCACTTCGTGAAGCTCACACCACACCCTGCGAAAAATACAAATTTCCCACCCTAACCTCCATTCAACCCACCCCAGCTCCCCCGCATCATCCTCCGCAGCCCAACCGGCTTCCCATAACTACAACTAGCGGAGACCAGCATGCACACTGCCCTGCCTCGCGAGGCGCGTCCGTTCACCGGCACCGAGTACCTTGAAAGCCTGCGCGACGATCGCGAAATCTACATCTATGGCGACCGGGTCAAGGACGTCACCACCCACCCGGCGTTCCGCAATTCCGCCGCATCCATCGCCCGTCTCTACGATGCCCTGCACGACCCGGAGCACCACGAGCAGCTGTGCTGGCCGACCGATACCGGCAACGGCGGCTATACCCACAAGTTCTTCCGCATCGCCACCAGTGCCGAGGAGTTGCGCGAGCAGCGCGATGCCATCGCTGCCTGGGCTCGGCTGTCCTACGGCTGGATGGGCCGCACCCCGGACTACAAGGCAGCCTTCGGTAGCGTGCTTGGCGCCAACCCGGAGTTCTATGGCGAATACGCCGATAACGCCCGGGCCTGGTACCAGCGCATCCAGGAGTCGTGCCTGTACCTCAACCACGCCATCGTCAACCCGCCCATCGACCGCGACAAACCCAGCGACGAGGTCAAGGACGTGTTCATCCGCGCGGTGCGCGAGGTCGAGGGCGGGATCATCGTCAAGGGCGCCAAGGTGGTGGCGACCAACTCCGCCCTGACCCATTACAACTTCATCGGCTTCGGCTCGGCCCAGGTGATGGGCGACGATCCGGACTTCGCCCTGATGTTCCTCGCACCGATGAACAGCCCCGGCCTGAAACTGATCTGCCGCCCCTCCTACGAGTTGCAGGCCGGGCTGACCGGCTCGCCGTTCGATTACCCGCTGTCCAGCCGTTTCGACGAGAACGACGCGATCCTGATCCTCGACGATGTCTTCGTGCCCTGGGAGAACGTGCTGGTCTACCGCGACTACGACCGCTGCCGACGCTTCGCCGGGGCTGGCGGCTTTGGCCGGCTGTACCCGATGCAAGGCTGCACGCGGCTGGCGGTGAAGCTGGACTTCATTGCCGGGCTGCTGACCAAGGCTCTGGAGTGCACCGGCTCCCTGGAGTTTCGCGGGGTGTCGGCGCAGGTCGGCGAGGTGGTGGCCTGGCGCAACCTGTTCTGGTCGCTGACCGACGCCATGTGCGGCGCCCCGGAACGTCAGGACAGCTGGAGCATCCCGGCACTGCTGCCGAGCAACCAGGCGCAGCAGGTCTATCGGGTGATGGCGCCGACCGCCTACCCGGCGATCAAGAAGATCATCGAGCAGACCGTGGCCAGCGGCCTGATCTACCTGCCCAGCGGCGTGCGCGACTTCGCCAACCCGGAGCTGGACAAGTACCTCGCCACCTACTGCCGCGGCTCCGGCGGCATGGACCACCGCCAGCGGGTGAAGATCCTCAAGCTGCTGTGGGACGCCATCGGCAGCGAGTTCGGCGGCCGTCACGAGCTGTACGAGATCAACTACGCCGGCAACCAGGACGATATCCGCCTGCAAACCCTCGCCTACGCCCGTGCCAGCGGCGCCATGGCCGGCATGCAGGGGCTGGTGGAGCAGTGCCTCTCCGATTACGACGAAAACGGCTGGACCGTGCCGCACCTGCACAACCCGGACGATATCAATGCTCTGGAGCGCATCCGCCAATGAACAGCCAACAACAGGCCTTTCGCGAGGCCATGGCGCACCTGTCCGCCGCCGTCAGCGTGATCACCAGCTTCGGACCGGCAGGGCGCTGCGGCATTACCGCCACGGCGGTGTGCTCGGTGACCGACACGCCACCAACCTTGCTGGTCTGCGTCAACCGCAACAGCGCCTTGAATGCGGTGATCAAGGCCAACGGCCGGCTCTGCGTCAACATCCTCGCCAGCGAGCACGAAGAGGTGGCCCGGCATTTCGCCGGGATCACCCAGGTGACCATGGAGCAGCGCTTCGGCCTGCACGACTGGCAACTGCACGAGGCCGTGCAACCGAGGCTGGCCGATGCCCTGGCCAGTCTTGAAGGCCGGGTCAGCCAGGTGCAGGAGGTGGGAACCCACTCGGTGATGCTGGTGGAACTGGAGGATATTCAGGTACGTGGCAGCGGTGACGGACTGGTGTATTTCAGCCGGGCATTTCATCCGTTGGTGCGGCCGAGTGCGGTGATCTGACACTCGGGCCTCATCGCCGGCAAGCCGGCTCCCACAGGGTTTGTGATCGCCGCAGAACCCTGTGGGAGCTGGCTTGCCAGCGATGAGGCCCTGGAAGTCACAACCACGATACTTTCAGTCGAAATCACTCGCCGCATGCCGCTCCGGCAACTGCTCCGCTTCCTCGCCCCAAGTCTTGTTGACCCGCTGCCCGCGCTTGACCGCCGGACGCTCGGCGATCTCGTCGGCCCAGCGCAACACATGGGTGTAGCTGGCGGCATCGAGGAACTCGGCGGCGCCATACACCTTGTTGCGCAGCATCTCGCCGAACCACGGCCAGCAGGCCATATCGGCGATGCTGTATTCGTCACCAGCGACATACCGGTGCTGCGCCAATTGCCGGTCGAGCACGTCGAGCAGGCGCTTGACCTCCATGGTGTAGCGGTTGATCGGGTACTCGAACTTCTCCGGCGCATAGGCGAAGAAATGCCCGAAGCCACCACCGACGAAACCGGCCCCACCCATCTGCCAGAACAGCCAGTTCAGGCATTCGGCGCGCTTGGCCGGATCCTTGGGAATGAAGGCGCCAAAGGAATCGGCCAGGTACAGCAGGATCGAACCGGACTCGAACAGCCGCACGGGCGGCGTGGACCGGGTGTCCAGCAGCGCGGGGATCTTCGAGTTGGGGTTGAGCTCGACGAAGCCACTGCCGAACTGCTCGCCCTCGCCGATGCGGATCAGCCAGGCATCGTATTCGGCGTCCTTGAACCCGGCGGCGAGCAACTCCTCGAGCATGATCCCGACCTTGGCGCCGTTGGGCGTGGCCAGGGAGTAAAGCTGCAACGGGTGATGACCGTGGGGCAGTTCACGCTCGTGGGTGGCGCCAGCGATCGGCCGGTTGATATTGGCGAACTCGCCGCCGCTGGCCTTGTCCCAGGTCCAGACCTTGGGTGGGGTATAGGGTGTGTCTGACACGGGAAAGCCCTCCTCGGTGGATTGGTTTCGTTCAGAGCGCGGTGCCGCGGGTCGGCGTATAGAACAGCGACGACAGCGCGCCTTCGTGCTCCAGCAGATGGATCTTCTTGTCGATCCCGCCAGCGTAGCCGGTCAGGCTGCCGTCACGGCCGATGACCCGGTGGCAGGGGATGACGATGGAAATCGGGTTGTGCCCCACCGCTCCGCCCACCGCCTGGCTGGACATGCTCGGCAGGCCGCTGCTGCGCGCCACGGCCTTGGCGATCTCGCCGTAGGTGGTGGTTTCGCCGTAGGGGATCTCGCAGAGGTGTTTCCACACCGCGTGGCGGAAGGCACTGCCGATGGGGGCCATGGGCAGGTCGGCGATGTCCGGTTGGCTGCCGGCGAAATAGTGTTCGAGCCAGAGCCTGGCGTGATTGAAGAATGGCAGGTCGTCGTTGACCTCCAGCGGCCCCGGGGCGCTGGCGCCGAAGTACTTCTGCCCGGCCATCCACAGGCCCAGCAGGCTGTCCTCGGTCGCGGCCAGGTGCAGGGTGCCGACGGGGGACTGGCAGGTGGTGGAATAGAACATGGGGTGATCCTGGGTACGGGGGGAAGTCTTTACCATGAGCGGGAATGGAAGCTCAAGCCAGGCTTATAAGCTGTTGTGACTTCCATGGCCTCATCGCTGGCAACGCCAGCTCCCACAGGGACCGCGTGCACCGCTGACCCTGTGGGAGCTGGCGTTGCCAGCGATGAGGCCATCGGGGTCACCATCCATCCCGATCCTCCATGAGAATATCCACCAGCACCCGCCCCGGCCCGCTCAGTTCCACACCACGCCGCGTCACCACCTCGTACGGCTCGCTGCGCGACGCCAGTTGCAGCGGCAAGCGCACCAGCATGCCGTGCTCCACCGCGACCCGGGCCACGTCCCAGGGCATCACCGCCAGCAGGCCTGGGTCCTGGCGTAACAAAGAGAGCGTGGTGAAGGTCGACGAGGTCTCGATCGGGTATTGCGGAAAGCTCAGTCCCGCCTCACGAAACTCGCGCTCCAGGGTCAGGCGCATCGGCATGTTGACCGGGAACACCACCCAGCGCGAGTCCGCCAACCCGGCCAGCTCCAGGTGCTCGCTGCCAGCCAGGGCATGGGCCGGATTGGCCACCAGCACCAGCTGCTCCTGGTGCTTGACCCGGCTGTCGTAGGCGTCCGGTCGGCGGCTGACGCTGGTGCGGCAGATCACCACGTCGAGGCGGCCCTGGTCGAGCAGGCTGAGCAGGCGGTCGCTGGTGTCCTCGACCACGGTCACCGACAGGTCCGGCTGCTCTTCGCGCAGCCGCGCCAGGCCATCCACCAGCATCGGCACCGCACCCATGATGGTGCCGACCGCCAGACGCCCGCCGTGGCCCTGGAGAATGCCGAGCATCTCCTCGCGCAGATGGGCCAGGTCGGTGCTGATCAGCCGCGCGTAACGCACCACGCAGCGCCCCAGGTCATTGGCTTCCAGGCCCTTGCTGGTGCGCTCGAACAGCACCGCGCCGAGGGTCGATTCGATTTCGTTGAGGGCCTTGGTCGCCCCCGGCTGGGTGATCGACATGGCCTCGGCAGCCTTGTGGATCGAACCCAGCTCGTCGAGGCAGATCAGCAGGCGCAGTTGCCGCATGCGCAGGCGCGAGGCCATGGAGCTTAGAGGTGGCAGCATAGGGGATCACTAAAAGTTATCGCGGGGTCAATAGCTGTCATTAGGCAGCATCGACCGGGAAATTTAAAGTGGCTCCATCGATCCTCCACAAGAACACCCCACAAGAACAACAGGAAGCCCCGCATGCGCCTGATCCAATTCGAAACCGCAACCGCCCAGCGCCACGTCGGCGTGGTCGAGGGCGACCTGATCCAGCCGGTGCGCAACACCACCCATATGCGCGAACTGGCCCTGGCGGCGATCCGCAACCAGCGCAGCCTGGCCGCCGAGACCCTGGCCCGCGGCCTGGACGACGTTACCGAAAGTTATTCCCTGGCCCTGGCCGAATGCCGCGTGCTGCCGCCGCTGGACCATGAAGACCCGGCCCACTGCCTGATCAGCGGCACCGGCCTGACCCACCTGGGCAGCGCCTCGACCCGCGACAAGATGCACCAGCAGAAGCTCGACGACGCCGCCGCCCTGACCGATACCGCGCGCATGTTCCAGTGGGGCATCGAGGGTGGTCGCCCTGCCGCCGGCAGCGTCGGCGCCCAGCCGGAGTGGTTCTACAAGGGCGACGGCTCCTGCGTGGTCCGCCCCGGCCAGGCCTTCCAGAGCCCGGCCTTCGCCGAGGACGCCGGCGAAGAGCCGGAACTGGCCGGCCTCTACGTGATCGGCGATGATGGCCAGCCATATCGTCTGGGCTTCGCCATCGGCAACGAGTTTTCCGACCATGTGATGGAGCGCCGCAGCTACCTGTACCTGGCCCATTCCAAGCTGCGCAACTGCGCCTACGGCCCGGAACTGCGAGTGGGCGAACTGCCGCGCCACCTCGAAGGCACCAGCCGGATCCGCCGCGGCGACCAGGTACTCTGGGAAAAACCCTTCCTCAGCGGCGAGGACAATATGTGCCACTCCCTGGAGAACCTTGAGTACCACCACTTCAAGTACCCGCAGTTCCTCCGCCCAGGCGATGTGCATATCCACTTCTTCGGCACCGCCACCCTGTCCTTCGCCGACCAGGTGAAGACCGTCGAGGGAGATGTGTTCGAGATCAGCCTGGCCGAGTTCGGCGAACCGCTGCGCAACAGCGTGTCCCGCGCCGCCACGCCGCTGCCACCGGGAGCCGTCAAGCCGCTGTGAAACGGCCCCATGAATGAATCAGGCGCAGGGAGGCGCCACCCCGACATTTCATAACAAACATAAGAGTGAGATGAGCATGAAGAACAGCCCTTACCCGGCGGCCTCCTCGCCCGCCTTCGCCGCCGCCGATGGCGCCCGTCCGAGCAACGTGCGCTGGCGCATCTTCCTGATCCTGCTGTTGCTGGCGGCGATCAACTACATCGACCGCGCCTCGCTGTCGGTGGCCCTGCCGCTGATTTCCGCCGAGTTCGAACTGACCCCGGCTCTGGAAGGCCTGATCCTCAGTGCCTTCTTCTGGTCCTACGCGCTGATGCAGATTCCCAGCGGCATGCTCCTGGACCGCTTCCAGGTGCGCAATATCGTCGGCGTCGCCACCGTCGGCTGGGGTGCCTTCCAGGCCCTTGGCGGCTTTGCCCATAACTGGATCACCCTGCTGGTCACCCGCATCGGCCTGGGCGTTGCCGAGTCGCCGATCATGCCCGCCGGGGCCAAGCTCAACGGCGCCTGGCTGACCCCCAACGAACGCGGCCGCGGCGCCACCCTGGTGGACGGCGGCGCGCCGCTGGGCACCGCCTTCGGCGCGATCATCATCGCCGGGCTGATCACCTGGTTCGACTCCTGGCGCATCGCCTTTGTCATCGCCGGTGTCGGCACCGTGGTGGTCGGTATCTGGGCCTGGTGGTACATCCGCAACCATCCGAGCGAACACCCGCTGGTGAACAAGGCCGAGCTGGACTACATCACCCAGGCCAACGACGCCGCGAGCAAGTCCAACGGCAACCGCAAGGCGGTGCTCAAGGAACTGCTGAAAAGCCGCTCGGTGCTGTGCATGTTCGCCGGCTACGCCTGCTACAACAGCGTGTTCTACGGCCTGCTGACCTGGATGCCGAGCTACCTGCACCAGGCCCACAATCTCGACATCAAGGCCATGGGCGGGGCGACCTTCCTGATCTTCATGTGCGGCTTCGTCGGCGAGCTGGTCGGCGGCTGGATCGCCGACAAATGGCGGACCAACGGCGGCCAGGCCAACACCGTGATGCGCAGCATGTTCGCCGGCTCCGCAGCGGTCGCCGCCCTGTGCATCCTGCTGGTGGCCTACACCAGCGATGCCGCCCTGGTCATCGGCCTGCTCTGCGTCGCCCTGTTCTTCATCCGCTGGTGCGGCATGTACTGGTGCCTGCCGGCGATCCTCGGCGGCAAATCCAAGGCCGGCGTGCTGGGTGGCAGCATGAACTTCTGCGGCAACATGGTCGGGGTCATCGTGCCGATCCTGATCGGCCTGATCGTGCAGTTCACCGGCTCGTACTTCCTGGCCCTGATCTTCTTCGTGGTCATGGCCTTCGGCCTGATGCTGTTCTCCGGCCTGATCGACTATCGCGAGCGTGGGCTGGCCTGAGCCCACACTGATTCTTGAGGTAACCGTGATGCAACTGATTACAAAAACCGGCAGTGAAAACGCTGCCCTCGCCGTGATCCGACTCAATCCGCTGGACGACGTGCTGATCGCCCGCCAGCCCCTGACCGAAGGCCTGCAACTGCCGGAGGACATCCTGGTGCGCGAGCCGATCCCGGCCGGGCACAAGGTCGCCGCCCGCGACATCGCCGCAGGCGAACCGCTGCGCCGCTACGGGCAGATCATCGGCTTCGCCAGCCAGGCCATCGGTGCCGGCCAGCATGTCCACGTGCATAACCTGGTCATGGGCGACTTCAGTCGCGACTACGCCTTCGGCGTCGATGCCAAGGGCGTCAAGGCGCCCGTGGAAGATACCTTCATGGGCATCGTGCGCAGCGATGGCCGGGTCGCCACGCGCAACTACATCGGCATCCTCACCTCGGTGAACTGCTCGGCCACTGTGGCCCGGGCGATCGCCGACCATTTCCGCCGGGATATCCACCCCGAAGCCCTGGCCGCCTATCCCAACGTGGATGGCGTGGTCGCCCTGACCCACGGCGTCGGCTGCGCGGTAGACCCGGGCGGCGAGGCGCTGGCCATGCTCCAGCGCACCCTTGGCGGCTACGCGGTGCACGCCAACTTCCACTCGGTGCTGATGATCGGCCTCGGCTGCGAAACCAACCAGATCCCCGACCTGCTCGCCGCCCAGGGCCTGGAAAGCTGCAATACCCTGCGCACCTTCACCATCCAGGGCACCGGCGGCACCTCGAAGACCATCGCCAGCGGTATCGCCCAGGTCAAATCCCTGCTGGCCGAGGCCAACGAGGTGCAGCGCGAGCCGGTCAGCGTGCGCCACCTCACCGTCGGCCTGCAGTGCGGTGGCTCCGATGGCTATTCCGGCATCACCGCCAACCCGGCGCTGGGCAACGCGGTGGACCGCCTGGTCGCCGCCGGCGGCACCGCGATCCTCTCGGAAACCCCAGAAATCTATGGGGCCGAGCACCTGCTGACCCGCCGCGCGGTAAGCCAGGCGGTGGGCGAAAAACTCATCGCCCGCATCCACTGGTGGGAAGCCTACTGCCAACGCATGGGCGCCGAGCTGAACAACAACCCTTCGGCCGGCAACAAGGCCGGGGGCCTGACCACCATCCTGGAAAAATCCCTCGGTGCCGTGGCCAAGGCCGGTTCCAGCGACCTGGTGGATGTCTACGAGTACGCCGAACCGGTGCGCGCCTACGGTCTGGTGTTCATGGACACCCCCGGCTACGACCCGATCTCGGCCACCGGCCAGGTCGCCGGCGGCGCCAACCTGATCGCCTTCACCACCGGCCGCGGCTCAGCCTACGGCTGCGCACCGTCACCGTCGATCAAGCTGGCGACCAATACCCGCCTGTGGGAAACCCAGGAGGAAGACATGGACGTCAACTGCGGCGGCATCGCCGACGGCAGCATGACCATCGAGGAGCGCGGCGAACACATCTACCGGCTGATGCTGGCGATCGCCTCGGGCCAGCGCAGCAAGAGCGAGCAACACGGCTACGGGCAGAACGAGTTCGTGCCGTGGCAGATCGGCGCCATTACCTGACTTTCCGTTCCAGCGATTAGGGAGAACCCCATGACCTTCGGTCACAACTACATTGGCGGCCAGCGCTCGGCCCAGGGCGATGTACGCTTGCACAGCGTCGATGCGAGCAGCGGCGAGGCCCTGCCCGGCACCTTCTTCCAGGCCACCGAGGCCGAGGTCGATGCAGCAGCCAAGGCAGCGGCAGCGGCCTTCCCCGTCTATCGCAACCTGGCGCCGGAGCAGCGCGCGGTATTTCTTGAAGCGATTGCCGACGAACTGGATGCCCTGGGTGACGACTTCGTCGCCAGCGTCTGCCGCGAAACCGCACTGCCCACCGGACGTATCCAGGGCGAGCGCGGGCGTACCAGCGGGCAGATGCGCCTGTTCGCCAAGATGCTGCGCCGCGGCGACTTCCTGGGTGCGCGGATCGACCGCGCCCTGCCGGATCGTCAGCCCCTGCCCCGTGTCGACCTGCGCCAGATGCGCATCGGCATCGGCCCGGTGGCGGTGTTCGGCGCCAGCAATTTCCCCCTGGCCTTCTCCACCGCCGGTGGCGATACCGCAGCTGCGCTTGCCGCCGGCTGCCCGGTGGTAGTCAAGGCTCACAGCGGCCATATGCTGACCGCCGAAGCGGTGGCCGACGCGATCCTCCGTGCGGCCGAGCGCACCGGCATGCCGGCCGGGGTGTTCAACATGGTCTACGGCGGTGGCGTCGGCGAGTGGTTGGTCAAGCACCCGGCGATCCAGGCCGTGGGCTTCACCGGCTCGCTGCGCGGCGGCAATGCGCTGTGCCGGATGGCCGCCGAGCGCCCGCAGCCGATCCCGGTGTTCGCCGAGATGTCCAGCATCAACCCGGTAATCCTCCTGCCCGAGGCTTTACGCACCCGGGGCGAAACCATCGCCAGGGAACTGGCGGCTTCGGTGACCATCGGCTGCGGGCAGTTCTGTACCAATCCGGGGTTGATCATCGGCCAGCGCTCGGCGGCGTTCTCGGCCTTCGTCGAGCAGCTGAAGGCGCAAATCACCGACCAGCCGGCACAGACCATGCTCAATCGCGGCACCCTGGCCAGCTACCGCAAGGGGCTGGAGCATCTGCACGGACACCCGGGGATTCGTCATCTCGCCGGTGCCGCACAGGGCGACGGCCAGGCACAGCCGCAACTGTTCGCGGCGGATGCGCGGCTGTTGCTGGAGGGTGACGAGTTGCTTCAGGAAGAAGTGTTCGGCCCGGCTACCGTGCTGGTCGAAGTCGAGGACCAGGCGCAACTGCGCGCGGCACTGCAGGCGCTGCGCGGGCAACTGACGGCGACCCTGATCGGGGAACAGGAAGAGCTGCTGGCCAATGCCTGGCTGGGGGAACTGCTGCAGGACAAGGTCGGCCGGGTGCTGATCAACGGCTACCCGACCGGAGTGGAAGTCTGCGATGCCATGGTCCATGGCGGGCCTTATCCGGCGACCTCGGACAGCCGTGGTACCTCGGTGGGCAGCCTGGCGATCGACCGTTTCCTGCGGCCGGTGTGCTTCCAGAACTACCCGGATGAATTGCTGCCGGCGGCGTTGCGTGATGCCAATCCGTTGGGGGTGATGCGGTTGGTGGATGGGGTGCCAGAGCGTAAGCGCCTGACAGATTGATTCTGCCGGGACCTGCCGGCCTCATCGCTGGCAATGCCAGCTCCCACAGGTTTATGTGTCGAGCCTGGATCATGCGGCTAGCCCTAAACCCTGTGGGAGCCGGCATTGCCGGCGATGAGACCGGTCCAGGCCTCAGTACGTCGCGCGCACGGTGATCATGAAGTTGCGCGGATCACCATAGACGTTGCCGTAGGTCGAAGTCCCCACCGTCTGGTAGTACTTCTTGTCGAACAGGTTGTTGCCGTTGAGCGCCACGTTCCAGTGCTCGTCCACCTGGTACTCGACCAGGGCATTCCACACCGCATAGCCGCTCTGCTCGTAGCTGAACGGCACATCATCCTTGACCACCTTGCCGGTACCGTCGATCAAAGACGACGTACCGCTGACCTTGGTCCCGCTCTGGATATCCACGCCACCACCGACCTTGAACTTCGACCAGTCGCCCGGCAGCCGATAGGTGGTGAAGAACTTGCCGAGGTGCTTCGGCGTGATGGTGCTCAGCGCTCCGCCGCTGGTGCGGTTTTCATTGAGGTTGAGGGTGTAGCTGGCCATCACCATCCAGTCCGGCAGCAACTCGCCGGTGAGCTCCAGGTCGACGCCCTTGCTGATCACCTTGCCGCCATTGACGTAGCAGCAGTTGCCGCCGAACAGCACCGAACTGAGCGGATAGCTCGGGTCCTGCACCGCCTGGTCCTCGCGCGTGGTGTAGTAGAGCGCCAGGCTGGTGTTCACCGCGCCGTTGAACAACTCGCCCTTGAGACCGGTTTCGTAGGTCTTGCCGGTCATCGGGTCGAGGGTGGTGCCGCTGTTGGTCGGCCCGGCCAGGTAGTTCTGCTGCGGCTTGTAGATTTCCGCGTAGCTGGCGTAGGCCGCCCACTCGTCGTTGAGGTCATAGACGATGCCGCCGAACGGCGTGACCTTGGTTGGCTCGCGCATGTCGATCTGCGACTGGGTGCCCCAGGCGCCGTTAGCCAGGGTCTGGTAGGTCAGGTCGAACTTGTAGCGCTGCACCCGTGCACCAAGGGTCAGGTGCAGCGGCTCGGCCAGTTGTAGGCGCAGACGCGAATACAGGCCGTACTGGGTCTGGCTGTTGGGGCTGTAGTCGCGGCTGAACGGCAGGTCCGCACCGGAGCTGGTCCAGGGCGTCGAGTTCGGGTCGAAGACATTCACCGTGCCGCCAGAAGTGGTGAAGCGCGCGGTACCCTGCCAACGGCTGTCGATTTCCTGGTAGTCGCCGCCGACCACCAGTTGGTGATCCAGGCCGAACAGGCTGAAGTCGCCGGAGAGGTTGGCGTCCCACAGGTTCTGCTCGCTCCACTGGGTGACGTAGGTGCCGTAGCGGGTCACGCCGGTGCCATTGACCGGGTTGACCCCGCCCAGGGTGGTCGCATTGTTGGTGTTGATGGTGTCGTAGATGTTGGTGTACGACAGGTTGAGCTTCCAGTCGTCATTGAGCCGGTGATCGAGCTTGGCGAAGTATTCGCGCGAGTAGCCGTCGGCATAGGCCCAGGTGGTGGACAGCCCGGTGTGACGCGGCAGGCCCAGATCAGTACCGTCCAGATAGCGTGGCACGGCCGAGGCGGTGCCGGTTTCGTGGACCTTGTTGAAGCGCATGCCAGCGGTGAGCATGGTCGAATCGCTCAGGTCCGCTTCCATCACCCCGTAGATCAGCGGCTTGTCGGTGCCACGGTTGTCGATGAAGTACTGGCGGTCCTGGTAGGCCATGACCAGGCGCCCGCGCAGCTTGCCGTCGAAGCCCATGGGCCCGGTGACGTCCAGTTCGCTGCGGTAGTTGTCCCAGCTGCCGGCCGAGGCGCTGAATTTCAGTTGGTAATAGTCCAGCGGACGCTTGCGCACCAGGTTGATGATGCCGCCCGGGTCACCGGTGCCGCCGAACAGCGCGGAACTGCCGCGCAGTACTTCGACATGGTCGAACTCGGCCATGTCGTAGATGTTCGACGAGTAGAAGGAACCGGCGGTGGTGCCCAGGGCCATGGGCGCGGCGCCGTCGAGCTGGATGTTCTGAATGGCGAAGCCGCGGGAGTAGAAGTCCTGGATGCGGAAGGTGCCACTCTGCGTGGTAACTCCCGGCACGACCTTCATCGCATCGTTGATATCGGCGACCTGCCGGTCGTCCATGTACTGGCGGGTGAGTACCGACACCGATTGCGGGGTTTCCTTCAGCGAGGCCGGGGTCTTCGAGCCGGCGCTGACCAGGCCCGGGGTGTAGCTGCCGGTGTTTTCGGTAGCCTGGCCCATGCCCTGGCCCATGATGGTGGTGGCGCCCAGCTCCAGGCTATCGCCCTGCTGCTGCGAGACCGCCACCAGTTGGTAGCGCCCGTCCTTGCGCTGGGCCATCAGGCCGCTGCCGGCCAGCATCAGGTCGAGGGCTTCCTCGGCGCTGTAGCTGCCGCGCACCGCCTGGCTTTGGCGGTCGCGGGTCAGCTCGGCGTCGGCGGCCAGCAGCAGGCCGGTCTGCGCGGCCAGTTCGTTGAGCTGGCGGGCCAGCGGACCGGCGGGGATGTCGAAGCTCTGGCGCTGGGCTTCGCTGGCGATGGCCGGCGACACGCTCACCTGGGCAAGGGTGCCCAAGCTCAGGGCAATGGCAAGAAACAGCGGGCGGTGGGTGCTGGGACGGTGTGGCATTCGAGGTCCTTGGCGTTCGGTGAACAGGAGGTGTTTCCTGTTAATCCGAAGCAAGATCGAAAACCGGAACGCCAGAATGAAAAATATTCTTGTTGCTATCGGTGAACCAATGTCACCCACCAATCGAACCGGCGGTGCACCTTGAGCGGCAAGGCATCCTGGAGCTGCGCCAGGACCAGATCGGTGTCGTTCAGCGGGAAGCTGCCCATCACCCGCAGCTCGGCCAGTGCCGGATCGACACCGATATGGCCGCGGCGGTAGCTGCCCAGTTCCTCGATGAACTGCGCCAGCGGCATGTCCTCGGCCAGCAGCAGGCCGCGACTCCAGGCTTCGCGACGGGCTTCGGCATGCCCGAGCGGGCCATTGGCCTGCGCGTCGAAGGTGACGCCCTGCCCGGCCTGCACGGTGACCGAACTGCCGCTGTCGGCGCAGGTGGTGCGCACCGCGCCCTGGTAGACATTGAGCTGGGTGCGCGGCCCATCCTCGCGCACGCTGAAGCGCGTGCCCAAAGGCTCCAGCACACCGGCGCGGGTCTGCACGCGCAGCGGGCGAGCATCGCCATGGGCGGTTTCGATCAGCACTTCACCGGCATACAGCAGCAACTCGCGGCGCGCGTTGTCGAAACGTACATCCAGGGCCGTGCCGCTGTTCAGCCACAGCCGCGTACCGTCGGCCAGCACCTCGCTGCGGCGTTCGCCGATGGCAGTGCGGTAGCCAGCGCCCAGGGAGCGCACGCTGTAGAGCGCATCGCCGCGCCAACCGACCCAGGCAAGCACACCGACACCGGCCAGCACGCCCATCTGGCTCAACAGCCGGCGCCGCGAGTGCTTGCCCTGGCGCATGCTGGCAAGCGTCTGGTGTGCCGCACCGCCCTGCTGTTGCAAGCTGGCGAAGCGCTGGCTGATGCGTTCGATATAGCTCCAGGCCAGGCGCTGCCGCTCGCCCTGCTCCAGCCACCGCTGCCATTGGGCGAGCAACTCGGCATCACCCGGCGCGGCTTGCAGGCGCGAATACCAGTCGGCGGCCGCTTCCAGGGTGGCGTGATCGAAACCGCTGCCTTGGCTCACAGCAGCACCCCGTCCAGCTCGGCTTCGAGCAGCGCGCAATGAAACATGGCCTGGGCGATGTACTTGGTCACGGTGCGCTCGGACACCCCGAGCAACTCGCCGATCTCGCGGTAGCCCATGCCATGCAGCTGCGACAGGCTGAAGGCTTCGGCGACCCTGGCCGGCAGGCGCTCCAGCAGATCCTGCAACTGGCCGAGGGTCTCGAGGATGATCGCCTGCTGCTCCTGGGACGGCCAATGCGCCTCCGGCATCTGGGCCAGGGCGTCGAGCCAGGCCCGCTCCAATTGCTTGCGCCGCCAGAAGTCCACGCACAGGTGCAGCGACACCCGGCTCAACCAGGCGCGGGCATGGCTGTCGCTGTCGAATTCCCGGGGTTGCGAGAGCAAGCGCACGAACACGTCCTGGGCCAGCTCGGCAGCATCGCTGGCATTGCCCAGGCGCCGGTTGATCCATTGCTGGACCCAGCTGTGGTTCTCGACGTAAAGGCTTGCCACCTTGGCGCGGTAGGCGCCGGGAAGGGATTGGGTCATGGAGGGCCGGGGCGGAGTCACGAATGAGAATGGTTATCAAAATAACCGATGGCACGGGGATATCGCAAGAATGGGCTTGGGGCCTGAGATCGGGTCATGAGGACCGACAACAAAGAAGCGCAGCAGAAATTTGCAAAAAACCACAAAAACCAACTGATTCATGCTGACTTTCTGAAGAACCATGCAATATTCAGAAACATCCAACCCAACACTTTGACTAAAATGCCCCCTTCCCCAATTCCCCGGCAAGGAACCCCCATGACCTGCGCCCTGGCCCTTGAAGCACTGGCCTTCGATCATCAGGACGGCGAAGAGATCCTGCCCCACTGCCACACCCAGGCCCAACTGATCCATGGCATCAGCGGGGTGATGCTGGTGGGCGCGGCCGAGCGCCACTGGGTGGTGCCGGCCGGCCATGCGCTGTGGGTGCCGCCGGGCACCGGACACCAGATCCGCATGTTCGGCCAGGTACGCATGCGCACCCTGTTCATGCCCGCTTCGACCTGGCCCTGGGGCGGCGAGCAGTGCCAACTGATCCAGGTCACGGCGCTGATGCGCGAACTGCTGATCACCGCCAGCAGCCTGTCGGTCCACATCGGTGACGAGCGCCGGCGACGCTGCCTGCACGAACTGCTGTTGATGGAAATGGACGCCGCACAGACCGTCGCCCTGCACCTGGCCATGCCCCACGACCCGCGCCTGCAACGCCTGTGCAACCAGGTCATCGCCCGGCCTGCGGACGAGGCAGGACTGGAGGACTGGGCGCGGCAACTGAACATCAGCAGCCGTACCCTGGCCCGCCTGTTCCTGCGCGAACTGGGGATGAACTTCGGCGACTGGCGCACCCGGGTACGCATGGTCCTGGCCATGCAGCGCCTGGGCAGCGGCGCCTCGGTGCTGGAGGTGGCGCTGGAACATGGCTACCAGAGCCCGAGCGCCTTCGCGCAGACCTTCAAGCGGGTCATCGGCCAGTTGCCGAGCCACTACCAGGGCTGAGGTTGTCCGTTTCGCGAGGCTGCTTGTCGGCATGGCGAGCGCGGGACGCCGCGGGCAACCCCTAACCTGCCGGAGTCCCAACAGAATGACTCCGTACCATGCCCATACCCTGCTCTCCCCGTACCCTGGCCTGCGCCGTGGCGTTGCTGGCCGGCTGCTCGGCCGTCAGCGAACACCCGACGCCAGCGGTCGCCACGCCGACCGTGGCCGACTGGCAGCCCCTCGCCAGCGCAACCAGCACCCGCCCCGCGCCCGACCATTGGTGGCGCCTGTATCACGATCCGCAGCTCGATCAACTGGTCAGCCGTGCCCTGCAACACAACCTCGACCTCGCGGCCGCCCTCGCCCATGTCGATGAACTGCTCGCCGTGCTGGGCCAGAGCAAGGCACGTCAATGGCCGGACACCACGCTGGCCTGGCAGAGCCGCTACGGTCGCAGCAGCGATGACCAGACCGAAGCCAAGGCCAGCGGCAACCGCGCGCCGTCGCAATGGAGCCATGGCCCCTCTTTCGCCCTCGACTACCAGATCGACCTGTGGGGCCAGGTCCGCCAGTCGATCCTCGCCGCCCAGGCCAACGCCGAGGCGGCGCAGGCGGCCCATGACCAGTTGCGGGTAAACGTCGCCGCCAGCACCACACGGGCCTATGCCAACGCCTGCGCCTACGCGGCGCGGGCAACGATCCAGCAGCACTCGCTGGATACCGTGCAGCAAAGCCTGGCGCTGACCGAGCGGCAACGCGACGCCGGCCTGACCACGCCACTGGAAGTGACGCGCCTGCGCAGCCTGCTGGAAGAAACCCGTGCCGCACTGGCGCCGCTGCATGCCGAACAGCAGGCGGCACTGGAGGAACTGGCGGTGCTGACGGGCAGCGATCCGGCAAGCCTGCCCGCCAACGTCGGCACCTGCCGCAACGTGCCGCAACTGCAACAGCCGCTACCGGTAGGCGATGGCTGGGTGCTGCTGCAACGCCGCCCGGATATCCGCCAGGCCGAGCGCGGGTTGCAAGCGGCCAGCCACGAGGTCGGGGTACGCCAGGCGGATTTCTACCCGAGCGTGTCCTTCGGTGCCGTGATTGCCTCCTCCGGCCAGCACCTGAACGAGCTGGGCCAGCACCAGGCGATCACCTACGGCATCGGGCCGCTGATCAGTTGGCGCTTTCCCAACCTGCTCGCTAGCCGTGCCGGCCTCGACGCAGCCCAGGCCCGCGAACGCCAGCAACTGGCGCATTTTCAGCAACAGGCCCTGGTTGCCCTCAAGGAGGTGCGCCAAAGCCTGCTGCGCTACAGCGGCGACTACCAGCGTCGCGCCGCCCTCGAAGCAGCCCTCGACAGCGCCCGTCAGGCCTGGCAACTGGCCCGGCTGAATTACCGCGCGGGGGCCCTCGACGCCCTTGAGGTGCTCGACAGCGAGCGCGCCCTGGTCCGTCTCGAAGCGGACAAGGCCGAGGCCGACCGCCAGGTCATGGAACGCCAGATCGATCTCTTCCAGGCCCTCGGTGGCGGCTGGCAGGAGCCCGCCACCAAGCTTGCCGCCACCGTCCAAGGAACCCGCCAATGAACAGCGCCGTCGATGAAAAAACCACGCCTCTCGTCACCGCCAAACCGGCACGCAGCAAGCGCCAGCGCCTGTATTGGCTCGGCGGTACCGCCCTGCTGCTGGCCACCTGTGGTTACGGCCTGTACTGGATGAAGACCGGACGCTACCTGGAAAGCACCGACGACGCCTATATCCGCGCCGACTGGATCACCATCAGCCCGAAGGTCCCCGGCTACATCGCCGAGGTGCTGGTGGCGGACAACCAGAGCGTGGCCGCCGGCGACCCGCTGGTGCGCATCCATGACCGCGACTACCAGGCCCGCCTGCAGCAGGCCCAGGCACGCCAGCGCGAGAGCCGGGCGGCAGTGAGCGCACGGCAGGCGGCGCTGGCCACCCTCGACGCGCGTCTGGAGGAACAGCAGGCGCTGATCGACCAGGCCAACGCCGACACCACCAGCGCCCAGGCCGAGTTGAAGCGTGCCCGTCTGGACCAGCAGCGTTATCGCGAGCTGGTGGCCCAGCAGGCGGCGAGCAACCAGCGCCTGGAAAGCGCCAGCGCCGGGCTGGCCCAGGCCCGGTCGGCGGTGGCCCGCGCCGAAGCCGCAGTCCGCCGCCAGCACACCCGGCACCAGGTACTGCTGGCCGAGCGGACCCAGGCGCTGGCCCTGCTGGAGCAGGCCAAGGCCCGCTGCGCCGAAGCGGACGCCGGCCTGGAACTGGCCAGCCACGACCTCGATGACACCCTGATCCGCGCCCCCATCGCCGGCGTGGTCGGCCAGCGCCGGGTACGCCAACGCCAGTACGTAACCCCCGGCCTGCCGTTGCTGGCACTGGTGCCGGTGGAGCAGTCCTATGTCATCGCCAACTTCAAGGAAACCCAACTGCAGCGCATGCGCCCGGGACAGCCGGTGGAAATCCGTGTCGACAGCTTCCCCGACCAGCCACTGCATGGCCGGGTCGACAGCGTTTCGCCCGGCTCCGGGGCGCTGTTCGCCCTGCTGCCACCGGACAATGCCACCGGAAACTTCACCAAGATCGTCCAGCGTTTCCCGGTCAAGGTGCTGCTTGATGACGATGCGCGCCAGCAACTGCCGATCCTGCCGGGCATGTCGGTGATCGCCGAGGTGGACACCCATGAACGCTGAAGCGGAAAAGACCTCTCTGAAGTCCTGGGTTGCGGTGCTCGGCGGGCTGTTCGGCTGCTTCATGGCCGGGATGAACGTGCACGTCACCAGCGCCGCCCTGCCGGAAATCGAGGGCTCGCTGGGGGCCACCTTCGAAGAAGGCTCGTGGATCTCAACCGCCTATCTGGTCGCCGAGATCGTGATGATCCCGCTGACCGCCTGGCTGGTGGAGGTGTTCTCCCTGCGCCGGGTCATGCTGGTGGGCTCGGCGATTTTTCTGGTCGCCTCGGTGGCCTGTTCGCTGGCACCCAACCTGGCCAGCATGATCCTGATCCGGGTTATCCAGGGCGCGGCCGGGGCGGTGCTGATTCCATTGTCATTCCAACTGATCATCACCGAGCTGCCAGCGTCGAAGGTGGCCATGGGCATGGCCCTGTTCAGCCTGTCCAACAGCGTCGCCCAGGCTGCCGGGCCATCGCTGGGCGGCTGGCTGACCGACGCCTACAGCTGGCGCTGGATCTTCTACCTGCAACTGTTTCCCGGCCTTCTGCTGCTGGCGGCGATTGCCTGGGCGATCCCGGCCAAGCCGCTGCAACTGCAGCGCTTGCGCCAGGGCGACTGGCTTGGTATCGCGGCGATGATCGTCGGCCTCGGCGCAATCCAGATCGTGCTCGAGGAAGGTGGACGCAAGGACTGGTTCGGCTCGGATTTCATCACCTGGACCCTGGTGGTCGGCGTCCTGGCCCTGGGGCTGTTCGTGCATACCCAATTGTTCGGCAAGCGCGCCTTCATCAACCTGCGCCTGCTCGGCGGCTACAACTTCGGCGTCGCCAGCGCGGCAATGTTCGTGTTTGGCGGAGCCACCTTCGGCCTGGTGTTCCTGGTGCCCAACTACCTGTCGCAGATGCACGGCTACAACGCCCGGGAAATCGGCGTCAGCCTGATCGCCTACGGCATGGTGCAACTGGTACTGGCGCCATTCATGCCACGGCTGATGAGCTGGCTGACACCCAAGCTGATGGTCGCCAGCGGCTTCGCCATCATGGCGGCGGGCTGCTGGCTGGGGGCGCGGCTGGATGCCGATGCGGCGGCCAACGTGATCATCCCTTCCACGGTGATTCGCGGCATCGGCCAGCCGTTCATCATGGTGGCGTTGTCGGTGCTGGCGGTCTCGGGGCTGTCGAAAAGCCAGGCCGGCTCGGCCTCGGCGCTGTTTTCCATGCTGCGCAACCTCGGTGGTGCGGTAGGCACGGCGGTGCTGACCCAGGTGGTGTCGCAGCGCGAGCGGTTTCACTCGGAGCGGATTGGCGAGCAGGTCACGGTGTTCTCGCCGGTGCTGCAGGAGCGTCTGGACGGCCCGCTCGACGAATGGCTGCCGCAGCAGGCGCAGAGCCTGGCCAGGCTGGGCGAACACATCCGCCATGAGTCGTTCCTGATGGCCTATGGTGATGCGTTCTACCTGGCGTTCGTGGCCTTGCTGGTGTGCGCGGGGGCGGCGTTGTTGTTGCGGTCCGGGAAAACCGGGTGAGGTTTGCAGGGAATTGAACGTCCTCATCGCTGGCAAGCCAGCTCCCACAAGGTGGACCACATGCACCGGACCTGTGGGAGCTGGCTTGCCAGCGATGAGGACCTGGACGTCACCAGCCAACCAGACTCAGTTCCCCAGTGGCATGGTGAACCTGAACTCGGTCCCCTTGCCCACCTCGCTGCTGGCCTCGATCCGTCCGCCATGGGCCTCGACGATGCCCTGGGTGATATACAACCCCAGCCCGGTGCCGTTGGGGTTGCCCTCCTTCATCGTCCAGTAGCGCTCGAACACATGGGGCAATTGCTCGGCCGGGATGCCCTCGCCGTTGTCCTTCACGGTGAATACGATCTCGTTGCTGCCCAGCACCGCATGCACCCCCACCGTGCCTAGGCGCGGGGTGAACTTGATGGCGTTGCCGACCAGGTTCGACAGCACCTGGAACAGGCGCTCCGGGTCGGCGTGGATGGTCAGCTCCGGCTCGCTTTCGAAGGCAATGCTGATGTTCTTGTTCATAGCCAGCGGCGCCAGCAGTGCCTGGGTCTCTTCGAAGATCTGGCTGACGCTCAGGGTCTTCGGCGCGATGGTGTAGCGTCCGGCGTCGATTTTCGAGGTGTCGAGCAGGTCGTCGAGCAGGGTGCTCATACGCCCTGCGGCCTGCTGCATGGTCTCGATGGCGGTGGAGATGCGCCGCGAGGTGTGCGGGCCATCGGAGCTGAAGCTCTTCTGCATCATGCCGCAGAGCATGGAGATCACCGTCATCGGGTTGCGCAGGTCGTGGGACACCACCGCCACCAGGTCATCGCGGGTGCGCACCGCCTCCTGCTCGCGGCGGACCTGGCGGGCCAGGTCGTTTTCCAGGGCCGAGCGACGCAGGTCGTTGGCGGCGAACAGGTCGCCATGGCTCCATTTGCGCGAGATGCCGGCCATCTCCACTTTCCAGATTTCAAAGGAAGTGCGTGGCCGCAGGCGCAGGCCGGTCTCGGAGCTTTCCAGGGCCAGCGGCTTTTTCGGGTCGCCACTCCAGTTGATGCTTTCCTTCACCTCCGGGCGGAACCACAGCACGCCGTTGTCCACCGGCTTGGGCAGGCTCATGGCGAGCACGCCGCTGGCGACATGCTGATAGTCCGCAGCGGCTGGGTAGATCGCCGACAGGTTATGGCTGGCAAACACCGGCTCGCCACGCTGCTGCAGCCATTGATGCAGGGCGCGGATCTGCTCCGGCTCCGGGCACAGGCCGTAACGGTGCAGTTGCTTGTCCTCGATGATCGCGATGCCGCTGGCACCGGTCAGCGCCATCAGCATCTGGGGTTGATGCGCAAGGCCATCGAAGACGTTCTGCGGCGAATCGACCATGGCCTGGTTGAGCAGGCCCAGCGCCTCGATCTTCTCCTCACGCTGGCGGCTGACTTCCAGCGCTTCCATGGCGCTGATCTGCAACGACAGCACCTGGCCAATCGCCTGGCAGGCCATGCGCAACTGGTGCGGCACATGCAGCGGCTGGCGATTGCCGCAACTGATCAGGCCCCACAGCTCGCCGTCCTTGAGCAGGGAAATGCTCATGGACGAGAGCACGCCCATGTTCTTCATGTACTGGCAGTGGATCGGCGACACACTGCGCAGGGTGGCGAAGCTCAGGTCGAGCGGCGCCTGGGTGTCCGGGCGCAGACGCGGCACCAGCGGCACCGCCTGGTAGTCGGCATCGGGGATGATCCGCAGCCAGTTGCTGCGGTACAGCTCGCGGGCCTGCTGGGGAATGTCCGAGGCCGGGAAGAACAGGCCGTTGAACACCTCCATGGCCGGGTCGGAGGCTTCGGCAATCACCTGGCCGTGGCCCTCCTCCTGGAAGCGGTAGATCAGCACCCGGTCATAGCCGGTCATGGCCTGGATCTCGCGCACGCTGATGTCGTACAGCGCCTGCAACGAAGGCGCGCCTTGCAGGCGCTGGAGCATGCGCCCGAGGTTGGTCAGGTTGCCGGCGACGCTGCCGGGGGCGAAATGCCCGGCATGCAGTTCCAGTTCGAGGATCAGCACACCATCGTGACGATGCAGCAGGCCGTCGAAGGTCTTGCCGTTGAGCTTGACCCGCAAGGGCGATTCGTTGGCCAGTACCGGTTGTTGCAGCAACTCGCGCAAGGGGGCAACGTGCTTGCGCCCCAGCAGCTTGTCCAGCGGCAGGCCGATCACCGCCTCGGGCTCACGGCCCAGCAGTTCCTTGACGTTGGCGCTGATCTGGATGATTTCCAGCCCCGGATCGCCGAGGGTGACCAGCAATCCGTGGGGCTGGATGGCACCGGGGAAGCGAATGGGTTCGTTGGCACAATTGGCCAGCAGTTCTTCGAAGGCCTCCTGCTCTTGCGGGGTCATAGCAGTACCTCCTGGCGGTGCAGCCAGCGTTCGAAACAAGTGAAAGTGCTGCGCGCCGCGTCTACCACGGCGGCGCGCTCGGCGGCGTCCAGCGGGCGGCTGCACAGGTAATCGAGAAAAGTGCGCCAGCGCCGCCCGGTCTCGGCGCCATAGACGTCGAGAAAGGCCGCGCCATTGTCGGCGTCCAGGCCCAGGCGGCCATGGATCTCGCGGCGCAGCACCTGGCCCCCGAGGGTCGCGCCCTCCAGCACGTAGAGCACGCCCAGGCAGGCACTCGCGGAATCGACAGCGGGCAGTTGCGGGCAACGCGGCAGTTGCGCGATCGCCTCGGCGGACAGGCCCATGGCGCGCAGGTCGCCGTGCAGGGTGGCGGACTTGAAACGGGGTTGCAGGTCGAAACCGGCAGGCAAGCCCGGGCTGGTACGCAGGGCGTCCTCCAGCGGGGCATAAAAACCGTGATAGGCCTGCATCAAGTGCAGGAATGCAGGGAGGTCCAGGTTGGCGGAGAAGAAAGGCAGGCGTTTTTCCAGTGCGATGTGCAGTTCGGCAGTGTGGGCACGCAGTTCTTGCAGCACCGGGGCCGAAGCGACGTCACGGGACGTGGATTGCATATGACTGGACTCTGATGGCTGACCTCATAATGGCCAATGGCTAAAAGCTGATCGAAAAATCAACGTACAAAATGGCCTAATTCCTACAAGGACGCAACGTTGGACCGACGAGCCAGCCGCTATTCCGGGACCGAGTGCAAACTCAACTGCGCGCACAATCCGCCTCCGTCGCGGTTACTCAAACGCAGCTCCCCGCCCAGGCTCGTCGCCAATTGCGCCGCTATCGCCAGGCCCAGGCCGGTACCGCCGGTGTCGCGATTGCGCGAGCTTTCCAGGCGGTAGAACGGCTTGACCACCTCCTCCAGCAACGCCTCAGGAATGCCCGGCCCCGTGTCCAGCACCTGGATGCACAGGCCACCGGCGGCGTCTTGCGACGCTCGCACCTGCGCCTCGCCGGCAAACTTCAGGGCGTTGTCGATCAGGTTGCTCAGCAGGCGACGTAGCGCCTGTGGGCGGCTGGTCAGCAGCAGGTCGCCAGTCTCCGCCAGTTCCACCGCGCGTCCGGTGTCGCGGTAGTCGAACACCAGGCTTTCGAGGAACGCCCTCAGGCGGATCCGGCTGTTCGGCTCGGTCGAGGGCTCGGTACTGCGGGCATAGGCCACGCCTTCCTTGACCAGGTGACGCATCTCGTCGAGGTCGCCGGCCAGCTTGTCCTTGTCCGCCGAGTCGTCCATGAACTCCACCCGCAGTTTCATGCGGGTGATCGGTGTTTGCAGGTCATGGGAGATGGCGGCGAGCAACTGCACGCGTTCCTTCACATAGGCGGCAATCCGCGCCTGCATGGCATTGAAGGCCATGGCCGCCTGCACCACTTCGCTCGGCCCCTGCTCTTCCAGGCGCTGGTCCTGGCGGTTCGGGTCGAGGTTTTCCACCGCATTGGCCAGGTGGGTCAGCGGGCGCACGGCGGTGCGCACCGCCAGCCAGGTGCAGAGCAGCAACAGCGCCAGTTGCCCCAGCAGCAGCACCGGCAGCCAGGGCGACAAGGGCATGATCGATGGCCGCACATCGATGGTCAGCGGCTGGCCGTCGGCAAAGCGCAGGTGCGCCTGGTAGTGCGGGCGGCTATCGGCAATGGCACGAAAATCCAGGGCGTAATGCGGTCCCAGGGTGGTCTTGAGCGAGCGCACCGACGCAGGCTCGTCGCTCATCGCTGTGCCGGGCTCGCCTGCGTCCAGCCGGTAGCTGTAGTTGGGCCGCTGCAAACGCTGCAGCCAGGCCGGACGCTCCGCCGCCGGCAGGCGTTCGAGGATGGCCACCGAGGTGTCGATGTCCTGCTCGAAGTTGCTCAGCATCAGGGTCCGCGCGCTGCTGTAGCGCTCGAAGGTCTGCAGGCCGAAGGACAGACCGTGGGCCAGGATCAGGCTGGCGAGGAAGATCAGCGACAGGCGCGAGGCCAGGCTGCGTGGCCAGCGGCTAGTGCCTCGCCCTCGGCCAGGCGCACCGGGGGTCAGCGCGTGATCGGCATTGGAATTCATTGCAAGGGCCTTGCTCGGCGGAAGGTGGGGTGGAGTCTAGCGAGCGGCATCGAGGCTGGCAGCAGCCTTTGTAGGGTTTTGTATCAGGAACGTGCAGAGAAACCCGAAGAGACATGAAAGGCCGCGCTCGACACATCGGCGATACCTGCGAGGGATGAAATGCCCGGCAAGCGCTGATCCACCGATCGGCGCCCTCCCCTTCGCAAACCGGAGAACGTCATGTTGATCATTGCCTTCCTGGGTGGCCTGCTGACCATCCTCAGCCCGTGCATCCTGCCCATCGTGCCCTTCGTCTTCGCCCGTAGCGGACAAAGCCGCGCCTCGATCCTGCTGACCCTGGCCGGGCTGGCCCTGACCTTCGCCGCCGTGTCGAGCCTGGCGCTGGTCGGCAGCGAATGGGTGGCCAGCGCCAACACCGGCGGGCGCTACCTGGCGCTGGCGGTGATGATGCTGTTCGCCGTGTCGCTGCTCGCACCGCGTCTCGCCGGCTGGCTGGCCCGGCCACTGCTGGCACTGGGCAATCGCCTGGCGCCGCGCGCTTCGGCCTCGGGCCCGCTGGCGGCGCTGCTGATCGGGGTTGCCACCGGCCTGCTGTGGGCCCCCTGCGCCGGGCCGATCCTCGGCCTGCTGCTGAGCAGCGCGCTGCTCAATGGAGCGAATGCCCAGACCGGCCTGTTGCTGCTCGCCTATGGCCTCGGCAGCGCGGTATCCCTCGGCATCCTGATCCTCGCCGGCAAGGGCCTCGGCCAACGGCTGCGCCTGTCCCTGCCAACCGTCGAATGGCTGCGCCGCGGTACTGGGGTAGTGGTGTTGCTGGCTGCCGTCGGGATCGCTACGGGTGGCAGTCGCAACCTGCTGGCGCAGACCTCTTCGGAACTGTCCAACCGCGTCGAGCAGCAGGTCCTGCAGTCGGTCTCCGGCCTGCTCGATCGCCTGGTGGCCCGGGCCCAGGCCGCCAGCGAACCGGACCTTGCGCCCAAGGGCCGGATGCCGTCCCTGGCCGGTGCCGTGGAATGGCTCAACTCTCCCGAGCTGAGCGCCGAAGCCCTGCGCGGCAAGGTGGTGCTGGTGGATTTCTGGACCTTCGACTGCATCAACTGCCAGCACACCCTGCCCTACGTCAAGCAGTGGGCCGAGCGCTACGGCAAGGACGGTCTGGTAGTCATCGGCGTGCACACCCCGGAATACCCCTTCGAACGGGTACCGGCCAATGTCCGCAAGCAGGTGGAGAAACTCGGCATCACCTACCCGGTGGCGATCGACAACGACTACGCGATCTGGCGCCAGTTCGCCAACCAGTACTGGCCCGCCCATTACCTGATCGATGCCAAGGGCCAGGTGCGCTACAGCCACTTCGGCGAGGGCGCCTACGCCACCCAGGAAAAAGTCATCGAACAACTGCTGGCCGAAGCCAAGGCCGATCACTGAAGGAGCATGACCATGAACGCACTCACCTCACTCTTCGCCGCCAGCCTCCTGCAACTGGGCCTGCTCGCCGCAGCCCAGGCCGAGCCGGCGAACCCGCCGCAGATCGCCCCGATCGTTGCCGGCAGCCACACCTCGCTCGGCCAGCTCAAGCACGTCAAGGCCGGGTTGCTCGACGTAGCCTATGCCGAGCTCGGCCCTGCCGACGGCCAGGTGGTGATCCTGCTGCACGGCTGGCCCTACGACATCCACAGCTACGCCGACGTGGCCCCGGCCCTGGCCGCGCAGGGTTACCGGGTGCTGGTCCCCTATGCCCGGGGCTATGGCGAAACGCGCTTCCTCTCGACGAAAACCCTGCGCAACGGCCAGCCGGCCGCGCTGGCCAAGGACCTGATCGATTTCATGGATGCCCTGCATGTACAACGGGCGGTGCTGGGCGGCTACGACTGGGGCGCGCGCACTGCGGATATCGTCGCGGCGCTCTGGCCGGAGCGGGTCAAGGCATTGGTGGCGGTCAGCGGCTACCTGATCGGCAGCCAGGAACTCGGCAAGAAACCGCTGCCGCCGGCCGCCGAATTGCAATGGTGGTACCAGTTCTACTTCGCCACCGAGCGCGGCCGCGAGGGCTATGCGCAGAACACCCATGACTTCGCCAAACTGATCTGGAAAACCGCCTCGCCACAGTGGCAGTTCGATGACGCCACCTATGACCGCAGTGCCGCGGCCCTGGCCAACCCGGACCATGTCGCGGTGTCGGTGTACAACTACCGCTGGCGGCTCGGCCTGGAAAAAGGCGAGGCGCGCTATGACGCCATCGAGCGCAAACTCGCGGCGTTCCCGGCGATCACGGTGCCGAGCATCGCCCTGGAAGGCGACGCCAACGGCGCCCCGCATCCGCCGGCCGAGGCCTATGCCAAGCGCTACACCGGCAAGTATGAGTACCGCCTGATCGAAGGCGGCGTGGGGCACAACCTGCCGCAGGAGGCACCGCAGGCGTTTGTTCAGGCGATCGTGGATGTGGATCGGATGTAGCGCCTCGCCGGAAGGATCAGACCAGGCGCTGAATGTTTTCGTCGATACGACCCTGAATGAGTTTCAGGGTCTGTACGGTGATCAATCGAGGATGCAGGTCTTCAGCGATGGCGGCGAAGCGACTGGCCACGGCGCAGATGCCATCGATGATCAGCGCCGCCTGCGGCCTTGCCAGCTCGGCCTCGTCGGCGAGACGCAACAGCGCCGTCCGATCGATAGCCAGCGCCTCGCCCATGACATCCATCTGGTGATAGCCACCCGGCCCCTCGCAGAACGTTACGTCATAGGCAGGCGCCAGCCTCCAATTGCCGCTGGGCGACATGACATAGGAGAAATTCTTCGGATGATCGTCCCGGTTGTTGAACGCGACATTGAACACAGCTCGCTCGAACGCCACGACTTTTTCCCGTACATCATTCGTGCACATCTGCGTCGCGCGGAGAAAGCTCACATAATCGAGGACCCCTGGGGTTTGATAATCCCCACCGGTGAACGCTGCCAGACTTTGCATGGGAATACGCTGGTCACCCTGTCGATCGAAGCGCTTGCTGGCAAATGCCGCGAGGCCGTTGGGCAGACTGAAGTGCTGCGTGTCCGGGGTTTCGATGGCGCACAGCCGCAGGCAGGCGGCATAAACGCTTTCGATCGCACAAACCTCGGGGGGCTCTCCGCCTGCCGGGAACTTGACCAGCCAAGGCTCGAAACCGGCGGTCGCGACGGTAGTGAAGCTATCACCTTGAGGGTCACGGTAGACCAGCGCCTTGGGCCTCGCGCCCTGGGGCGAGCCTCCCACCAGCAACAGCCGCTCCAGGAACTCGCCGCCCTCACCATTGAGTACCTCGCGCACTTCGGCGGCGAGCAGATCCAGAGAGAAATGCGCCTTCGGCAGTTGGCCCTCTGCCGAAACCGGCTTGAACGACATGGCCCCCATCGCGTTGTCGCCAATGAAGGCCAGACGCTGGAGCGGCCCGATGCGCGCCGTATTCAGCCCGCGACTGCGGAACAGGCGATCCATCAACAGCAGGCCCCAGCCGTCGGGCAATGCGTCGTACACGGGGCCCGGCAGGCCCATCTGGTGGGAGGGAAAACCCTTGCGCAGGCGCGGTCCGTCCAGCGGCAGCAACCAGGAAGACAACTCCAGTCCCTTGCGCTTTGCCTCCTCGCTGTACTCGAAGAAGACCTGCGGGCGTCCGCCGAGGGCGGTGGTGGAAACCAGGGTGCCCCACAGCCAACGCTCGCCCCAGCCTTCGTAGTACACCTCGACCCGCTCAGACATCGCCGGATACTCTGCTGTCGCGCTGGCGCCTGATGCGCTGGCGGGTGGCACCTTTCTCGTAGCGGCCTATGTCCTCGAGGCTTTCCAGCCTGGGCTGAAACAACGCTTCAAGCTCCCTGCCCCGCCCCAGGACCATCGCCACGCGAACCAGACTGTCGAACCCGACGTTGCGCCCGGCCTCAAGATTGGACACGGTATTCACCCCGACACCGGCCCGGCCGGCCAACTCGGCCTGGGTCATCTGCTGTGCCAGGCGCTCGGAACGCAAGCGCCCGCAGAGTCGCCTGACGACTTCATCCGGCGTGCTGAAACTCAGATCCAGCATGGAAAGCTCCTGCGATTTTCAGGGGACAACGAAGGGCATTGTAGTCTTGACCTTGGAATCAGCCCAAATTTAAATCCATTATTTTGTTGCTTAAGTTTAATTTTAAAACTTAATACACAAAAAAATGGATTTAAAACCGAAAGCTTGCCTCGCAATCTGATGCCTGCCTATCCTGCCCCCGCCCTCACAGACACAAGGCCCCGACCCCATGTGGCATATCGATCCGACCTCCCTGCGCCTGTTCATCGCGGTCTGCGAGGAAGGCTCCATTGCCCGCGCCAGCGAGCGCGAGTTCATTGCGCCGTCGGCGGTGAGCAAGCGCATGGCCGATATCGAGGCGGCGCTGGGCGTGCCGATGCTCAACCGCAGCAAGCGCGGGGTCACGCCGACCCCGGCAGGCCAGGCCTTGCTGCGCCATGCCCGGCAACTGATGCTGAGCATGGAGAAGCTGCAAGGGGAAATCGGCGAGTACGCCGAAGGCGCCCGGGGACATGTGAAGGTGCAGGCCAATATTTCCTCGATCATGGAGTTCCTGCCCGAGTCGCTGGCCTCGTTCATGATGGCTAACGAACATATCCGCGTGGATGTCGAGGAGCGCTTCAGCTTCGATGTGGTGCGCGGTGTGCTGGAGGGCCAGGCCGATCTGGGTATCTGTCGCAAGACCGTGTCCAACGGCGAACTGGAGTTCATTCCCTATCGGCATGATCACCTGGCGCTGGTGGTCAATGAACGACATCCCCTGGCGGAGCGCAACAGCGTCACCCTGGGCGAGACCCTGGACTACGAGCATATCGGCCACTCGGCGTTCGCCACCCTCAACAGCTTCATGCACAACACCGCCCGCGAGCTGGGGCGAGAGCTGCGTTTCCGCGCCCATGTGCCCTCGTTCGACGCCGCCTACCGCCTGGTCCAGGCCGGGCTGGCGCAGACCATCCTGCCGCGCGAGGCGGTGAGCCGCTATGCGCCGATGTTCGGGCTGCGGGTGATTCCGCTGACCGATACCTGGGCGCGGGGCGAGTTCGTCATCTGCGTGCGTGACCAGGAGGCGCTGTCGCCGTCGGCGCGCAGGCTGCTCAATCACTTGCTGGCGGAAATGCCTGGCTGATAGCGAGGGCCTCATCGCTGCATGGGTATCTACACATCTTTTGAGTCGTGATGACCGCAAGGCGCTCAACGGGATACCGGGTCAAGGCTGACAGGCGCATGTCGAGGTTTTTCTAGCGTCCTCAAGATCGAGCGCCGCCCGCGCGGCGCATCGCGGCTAACAGCCG
>NZ_JBMDIJ010000065.1:0-35272 GCF_057808595.1 Pseudomonas sp. FG98
TCGCGGGTGAACCCGCTCCCACAGAGGCCGCGCGCGGCTGAAGTCTGTTACCAAAGCACCAGCGTGTAATCGATATTCACCCGCAGCTCATTGTCATCCCTGAACGACGCCGTCGAAGCAAAGTCATTGCGGTACCAGGCATGGCGCAAGCGCAGGGCGACGTTCTTCAGCGGCCCGCTCTGCACCACATACGACAGCTCGATATCCTTCTCGCTCTCACTGCGGTCCGACCCACCCAGCGCCGCCGGCAGTTCGATATGGCTGCCGTCCAGATAGCGCAGCATGCCCTTCAGGCCCGGTACGCCGACGGTGGCGAAGTCATAGTCGTAGCGCACCTGCCAGGTGCGCTGCTTCGGGTTGAGAAACTCGCTGCTCAACGCGCCCTCGCTGACTACCATCGGCTCTGACCCGGCGATATAGGGCATCGAGGTGTCGCCGTTCAATTGCATCCAGCCCAGGCCCAGGCTATGCCCGGCCTGGCTGTAGGTGCTCATGATGCCGAAGGTGCGGTTGTCCACTTCACCAGCCTTGCCGGCGCCATCCTCGCGGCTGATGTGGTAGCGCACATCGGTTTTCAGGCGCCCACCGCCCAGCGCGCGGTTGTCGACGAAGCCGACGAAGTCCTGCTTGTAAATGTCCTCCAGCTCGGCGTGGTAGTACTTCAGGGTCAGCGGCTCGGACCATTGGTAATCACCACCGATATAGCTGAAGGCATCGGACTCGGCCGCGCCATTGAAGCGGCGGTTGGGCGCGGCGATGGTGATCTTCTGGTCGTTGGTCGAGTCGCGCTGGTTCATGCGGTCCAGGCGCCCGGCAGTGAAGGTCAGGCCGTCCAGGTCCTGGGACTTGAGGTTGAAACCACGGAAGGTCTGCGGCAGCAGGCGTGTCGGGCTGGCGAACAGGATCGGCAGGATCGGCATCAGCGTGCCGCCCTGCAGTTCGGTCTTCGACACCTTGACCTTGGCGGTCAGGCCGAGCTCGGAGTAGTCATCCCGTGGCTCGCGGTCGGTGCTGTCGAACGGCAGCAGGCCGGTGCCAGTGCGGGCGGGGCTGGAATCGAGCTTGAGGCCGAGCATGCCCTGGGCATCCAGGCCGAAGCCCACCGGGCCTGGGGTATAGCCGGAGTTGAAGCGCAGGATGAAGCCCTGCGCCCATTCGCGGGTCGCCGATTGCGCCGAGGTGCCTTTGTAGTCGCGGTCGAAGTAGTAGTTGCGCGCGGTGATGCTGGCCTTGCTGTCCTCGAAGAAGCCTTGTGCGTGCAGCACCGGGCTGAGGGCGCAGAGGGAGCCGAGGGCAAGTGCGGTGTTGAGTCGGTTCATGGCGATGCCTTTCTTATTGTTGTTGGCGGGGATCATTCAGGGGCGTGCAGCAAGACCCATTGCTGGTCCTGCACGCTGACCAGGGCACGGGCACGCTGGTCGTGACCGAAGTGGTCGGTGGGGCTCAGGCTGTAGACGCCGTGGGTGCCGACTACTTCGCGGGTCTTCTCCAACTGGTCGCGCAAGCCCTGGCGGAACTCGGCGCTGCCCGGCTGGCCGGCTTGCAGGGCAGCAGGCGCGGCGGCTTCGACCAGGCGCATGGCGTCGAACAGGTAGGCGCCGAACGGCGACAGGCTGTTGGCGCCGTACTTGGCTTCGTAGCGCTGGGCATAGTCGCTGGCGATGGCCTTGGACGGGTGGCTGTCCGGCAGCTTGTCCCACACCACCACCGGCCCCACTGGCAGGATCGCGCCATTGAGCGCCTTGTCGCCGATGCGCAGGAAGGCCGAGTTGGCCGCGCCATGGGTGTGGTAGATGGTGCCCTTGTAGCCGAGGCGACGCAGTTCGGTGTGGGGCAGGGCAGCCGGGGTGCCGGTGGCGCCGATCAGCACGGCGTCGGGCTTGCTGCTCATTACCTTGAGGGCCTGGCCGCTGACCGACGAATCGGTGCGGTTGAAGCGCTCGTCACGCACCAGCTTGATCCCGGCGGCCGGGGCCAGTTCGCTGAGCACCTTGTGCCAGTCCTCGCCCCAGACATCGTTGTAGCCGATATAGGCGAGGGTCTTCACGCCGTTTTCCTGCATGTGCTCGATCAGTGCCTCGGCCATCAGCGCGTTGGTCTGGGCGATGGTGAAGATCCACGCCTGCTCGCCGCTGGCCGGCGCGTAGGGGGCCAGGGCGATTTGCGCGGTATGGTTTTCCTTGGCGATCTGCGCCACCGCTGCCGAGGTCGGCACGGTGGTGGAGCCGATCAGCAGGTCGACCTGGTTCTCACTGACCAGCTTGCGCGCGTTCTTGGCCGCGGCGGTGCTGTCGCTGCCGTCGTCGAGAACCACGTACTTCACCGCCTGGCCGGCAATTTCCTTGGGCAGCAGGTCGACGGTATTGCGCTCGGGAATGCCCAGCGAGGCACCGGGGCCGGTGGTGGAGAGGATCACGCCGACGGTGACGTCGGCCTGGGCGGCGGAGGCCATGGCGGCGACCAGCAGCAAGGGGAGGAAGGGTTTCATGCAAGCTCCTTGGTGTTGTTGTTATGGGTCGAGCGGTGGAACGAACAGCGTCAGGTGCCGGTGGCGCGCGGGGGCTCCGGGGTGGCGGGTTTGCGTCCCAGGTAGCTCTCGACCACCCGGGGGTTCTGCGCGAGGTCGGCGGCAGCGCCCTGGAGGACGATGTCGCCGGTTTCGAGGACGTAGCCGTAGTCGGAAATCTTCAGCGCGGCGCGGGCGTTCTGTTCCACCAGCAGGATGGAAACGCCGCGCTGGCGCAGGGTCTTGAAGATTTCGAAGATCTCTCCGATCACCCGTGGCGCCAGGCCCAGGCTGGGTTCGTCGAGCATCAGCAGGCGCGGCTTGGCCATCAGCGCGCGGCCGATGGCGAGCATCTGCCGCTCGCCGCCGGACAGGGTGCAGGCGGCCTGGTCGCGGCGTTCATGCATACGCGGGAACAGGGCGAAGACTTCGTCGAGGGTCTGCTGGTGGTCGCGGTGACCCTGGCGATGGCGGCTGAAGGCGCCGAGGCGCAGGTTGTCCTCGATGCTCATCAGGCCGAACAGCTCGCGACTCTCCGGGACCAGGGCCATGCCCTTGTCGATGCGCTGGGCCACGCCGTGGTGGGGCAGCAGCGGCTGGCTGGCGTAGTGGATCTCGCCGCGGCATGGCAGCAGGCCGATCAGCGCCGCCATCAGGGTGGTCTTGCCGGCGCCATTGGGGCCGATCAGGCTGACGATCTGGCCCTCGTCCAGGTGCAGGTCGAGGTTGCGCACCGCCTCCACCTTGCCGTGGCTGATCGACAGGTTGCGTACATCCAGCAGGCGAGTCATTCCACACCTCCGAGGTAGGCGGCCAGGACCGCCGGGTTTTCCTGGATTTCCAGCGGTGTGCCGCTGGCCAGGCGCTGGCCGAACTCCATCACCACGATCTGGTCGGACAGGCCCATGACGAACTCCATGTCGTGCTCCACCAGCAGGACGCCGAGGCCTTCGCCGCGCAGTTGTTCGAGCAGCCGCGCCAGGGCCTGCTTCTCGCCGTAGCGCAGGCCGGCGGCGGGTTCGTCGAGGAGCAGCAGGATCGGGTCGCTGCACAGCGCCCGGGCGATCTCGACGATGCGCTGCTGACCCAGGGCCAGGCTGCCGGCCGGGGTGTGCAGGAACTCGCCAAGGCCGACCCGTTCGATCTGCCGCGCCGCCTCGGCCAGCAGGCTGGCTTCCTCGGCGCGCTCCAGGTGCAGCATCGAGCGCAGCAGGCCGGCGTTGCCGCGCATGTGCGCGCCGAGGGCGACGTTCTCCAGCACGCTCATCTCCGGCAGCAGGCGCACATGCTGGAAGGTCCGGCTGACGCCGAGGCGGGCGATGGCTCGCGGTGCCAGGCCGTCGATGCGCTGGCCGAGGAAGCTGATCTGCCCGGCATTCGGCGCGAGCACGCCGGAGAGCAGGTTGAACAGGGTCGACTTGCCGGCGCCGTTGGGGCCGATCAGCGCGGTGATCTCGCCGCTGTTGATCGCCAGGCCCATGTCCTTGTTGGCCACCAGGCCGCCGAAGCGCTTGACCAGGCCGTCGGCCACCAGCAGCGGCTGGCCGTGAGCGGGCATGTTGCGCCGCGGCAGGGCGGCGGCTTCGCCTGGCACTGCGGCGCGCCGCCGGGTTTGCGGCAGGGCTGCCTGGATCAACGGCAGCAGGCCGCCACGGGCGTACTGCAGGACCAGGATGATCAGCACGCCGAAGAAGATCATTTCAAAGTTGCCGGCCTGGCCGAACAGGTGCGGCAGCAGGTCCTGCAGCACTTGCTTGAGCAGGGTCAGCAGAGCCGCGCCGAGCAGTGCGCCCCACAGGCTGGCGACGCCGCCGAGGACGATCATGAACAGGTACTCGATGCCCATTACCACCGAGAACGGCGTCGGGTTCACCACCCGTTGCAGGTGGGCGTAGAGCCAGCCGGACAGCGCCGCCAGCAACGCGGCGACGAGGAACACCTGCAAGCGACTGCGGCCGGTCGGAATGCCCATGGCCTCGGCCATGCCGGCGGCGTCCTTGAGGGTGCGGATGGCCCGGCCCTGGCGGCTGTCGAGCAGGTTGCCGAGCAGCCACAGGGTCACTGCCAGGATCACCCCGAGCAGCGGGCTGAACTGCGCGGCGCCGCTGATCTGCCAGCCGAACAGGCTGATCGACGGCAGGTCCTGCAGGCCGCCAAAACCGCCTAGCCCCGGCAGGTTGCCGAACAGGTAGAACAACGCCAGGCCCCAGGCCAGGGTACCGATCGGCAGGTAATGCCCGGCCAGGCGCAGGGTCAGCAGGCCGAGACAGGTGGCGACGGCGAGGGTGATGGCCAGGCCGGCGAGCAGGCCGAGCCAGGGCGACAGGCCGTATTGAGTGGTGAGCACGGCAGTGGCATAGGCACCGATGCCGACGAAGGCGGCCTGGCCGAAGGAGGTCATGCCACCGATGCCGGTCAGCAGCACCAGGCCGAGGGCAACCAGGCTGTACAGGCCGATGTAGTTGAGCAGGGTGACCTGGAACGGCGGCAGTACCGCCGGTGCCACGGCCATCGCCGCCAGCAGCAGGAACAGGGGAAGCAGGCGACGGTTCATCAGTGTTGTTCCTCGACGTGCGGGTGTTTCAGCGACAGCCAGAGCAGCACCGGGATCACCAGGGTGAAGACGATGACTTCCTTGAAGGCCGAGGCGCCGAAGTTGGCGAAGCTCTCCAGCACGCCGACGAAGAACGCGCTGGCGGCGGCGATCGGGTAGCTGGCCAGGCCGCCGAAGATCGCCGCAACAAAGCCCTTGAGGCTGATCAGGAAGCCGGAGTCGTAATACAGGGTGGTCAGCGGCCCGATCAGTACCCCGGACACCGCGCCGATAAAGGCCGCCAGGCCGAAGGCGCTTTGTCCGGCGAGTTGGGTCGGGATGCCCACCAGTTGCGCGCCGTTGCGGTTCAGCGCGGTGGCGCGCAGGGCCTTGCCGTACAGGCTGTGGCCGAAGAAGGCGTAGAGCAGGCCGATCAGACCGAGGGCGCAGGCGATCACCAGCAGGCTTTGCAGGCTCACCGGCAGGTCGCCGAGCATGAAGGTGGTATCGGCCAGGGAGCGCGTGCGTACCCCTTCGGCGCCGAACAGCCACAGGCTGATGCCGACCAGGGCGATATGCACCGCTACCGAGATGATCAGCAGCGACAGCACCGAGGTCTGCGCCACGCGCTGGTAGACCAGGCGATAGAGCAGCGGACCGAGGGGCGTGACCAGGGCCAGGGTGACGACGATCTGCAACAGGCCGGGCAGGGCGGCCAGGTCGAGGTTGCCGAGGATCAGCCATAGCGCAGCCGGCAGGACGAGGTAGCGCAGGGCCAGGCCGGGCAGGCGACGGTAATGGCCGTGGCGCAGGGCGATCGCCCCGTCGAATGCGCAGGCCATCAGGGAAAGGCCGAGCAGCAGCCACAGGGTACCGGGCAGCAGGCCCAGTTGCAGGGTCGCCAGGGTCAGGGCGCTGTAGGTCACGAAATCGCCCTGGAACACCAGGATGGTGCGGGTGACCGAGAACACCAGGACCAGGGCCAGGGCCACCAGCGCATAAATCGCGCCCGTGGTCAGGCCGTCCTGGCCGAGAAACGCCAGTATCGAAAAGTCCATGGAGCAACCCTCAGCGCGTGATGGGGTAGGAAAGGCCGGGGCGCGCGGACGGGCACTCGGTCGGAGGGAATGGAGGCGGAAGGGCGGCGGGGCGGCCGGTGCACGCGTGCGACATCATGTTGAGATACCCAGCTGTATTTTTATTGTCGTGTGGGCCGGCCATGAAGGGGTTCTGGCCAGCCCACTCTGGATACACATGTGAATGTGTATGTATAGACTAGCTGGTCATGGCAGAGGTTTGTCAATAGGGGGAAGGGGAATGATGGTGTTTTGAAATCAGAAGATACAGTTATGTATCTTTTCGGGCTGATTGCATGGGCCCGGAAGGTTTACAGAGAACCCTGTGGGAGCTGGCTTGCCAGCGATGAGGCCGGCAGGAGCAATAGCTTTGTCAGGTCTGGCCCAATCGCTGGCAAGCCAGCTCCCACAGGGTTTTGCAGGGTTCCGAGGATTGTGTTTTCAGGCAGGCACGGCGGCATTCTGCGGCAACAGCAACCCCGCCATCCGCTGGCTGCGCTCCAGCCGCTGCTGCTGGGTGTCATCGCCATGCAGCAGCGACAGGCTGATCTGGTAGGCATAGATCAGGTACGCCCGGTCCTGCGCCTCGTCCGCCGGTGCCCCCGCCTGGATCAGCAAGCCTTCGATGTAGTTCAGGCGATGGCTGTCCACTTCGTCGATGGCCTGGCGTGCCTGCTTGTCGCGGCGCGCCCAGGCGCGGATACCCAGTTCGATCGCAGCGGCGTCCTTGGCAGTCTGGCCGTGGGACGGCAACTCCAGCAGGCGCTGCAACTGCTGCAACGGCGACACATGGGCATTGCGCAGGTTGAGGATGACGTCCTCGGTGGCGCGGGCGCGCCAGTTGCCGAGGATGCCTTCGAGCAACTCGCCGCGGCTCTTGAAGTGGTAGTAGAAGCTGCCGCGGGTGATCTTCAGTTCCTTGGCCAGGGTATCGACCCGGACCGCATCGACGCCGCTGCTGACCAGCACGTGCTGCGCGGCGTGAATCCAGTCTTCGCGGGTGAGATTGGTGCGTGATGACATCGTGTAGGGGCCTTGTTGATCGAGCTGGACAGGCGCAAGGGCGGCAAGCCCGAAGCGCGAAGGAGGGCATTCTAGCGCCCGGCGCAAGGCCGGTGCTATCGCCGCCGGCGCCCGTGTGGCGCGGCCTGCGGCCCTGGCAGTGTGCCGAAATCCCTCGGTTCTTTAAATACACATCTGTAGGTAGAGCCCCATTATTTTGCACGGTTCCACGTTTTTTTCGTTGACGCACGTCAAAAGCGTCCCTAGCATCTAGATACACATCTGTATGTTAAGAATAAAAACGGAGACCTCGATGAGCGCAAATCCCAAGACGCTGCTGGCCGCAGGGCACAACACCCACTACTACGAGGCCGGCCAGGGCGATGCCCTGTTCCTGCTGCACGGTTCCGGCCCGGGGGTTTCCGGCTGGAGCAACTGGGGCAAAAGCATTCCTGTATTCGCCGACCGGTATCGGGTGATCGTGCCGGACATCGCCGGCTTCGGTTTCACCGAGTTCCAGGAAGACGCCAAGTACGACATCAAGCTGTGGGTCAACCACCTGGTCGGCATCATGGATGCCCTGGATATCCAGAAGGCCTCGTTCATCGGCAACTCCTTCGGCGGCGCCGTGGCCATCGGCCTGGCGGTGTTCGCTCCGGAGCGGGTCAACAAGCTGGTGCTGCTCGGCACCCCCGCCGGCGAGTTCGTGCAGACCGCCGGGCTGCGTGGCGCCTGGGAGTACGAACCGTCGCTGGACAACATGCGCCGCCTGATGGAGCTGTTCCCCTACGACAAATCGCTGATCAGCGACGAGATGGTCCAGTCGCGCTATGAGGCCAGTGCGCGGCCCGGCGCCCAGGACGCCCTGCGCAAGCTGATTCCGCAGCCGGCCGCCGAAGGCGAAACCATCGTTCGCGGCTTCCCCGCCGCAGCCCTGGCCAAGATCAGCGCACCGACCCTGGTGGTGCACGGCCGCGAAGACCGCGTGGTGCCGCCGCAGTGCGGTCTGCTGATCGCCAACAGCATTCCCGACGCCGATCTGCATCTGTTCGGCCATTGCGGCCACTGGGTGCAGAGCGAGCAGCCACGGCGCTTCGCCGCGCTGGTCCGCGACTTCCTCGGCGAGTAATTGCCATGAGCCGAAACGTGATGGAGCGGGTGCTCTGGCAACTCTGTGTCGAGCGGGCGGCGAAAGAGCGCTTTCGCCAGGACGCCGAAGGCTTTCTCGGGCGCTTCGAACTGGCCGAGGCGGAGCGGGCGATGATCCTCGCCTTCGATGTCGCCGGGCTGCAGGCGGCCGGGGTCAACCCGATGCTGACCATGGGCTTCTGGCAGGAGCTGTCGGTCGAGCGCGACATGGCGATCTACAAGCAGCGTCTGGGCTGCACCGATGAACAGGGCGCCGGCTTCTCCGCCGCGCTCAAGGGGTGACGAGATGGGCAAGATAGTTGGCGGCTTCTGGATGCCGCATGACCCGGTGATGTTCGTGGCGCCCAAGGCGCCGCCCGAGGCCCAGCGCGATGCGGTGTGGGGCGCCTACGCCGAATGCGCCCGGCGCCTCGCCGAGCTGGAGCCGACCAGCGTGATCATCGTCGGTTGCGACCACTACATCCTGTTCGGCACCCATTGCCTGCCGCGCTATGTGATCGGTACCGGCGACGTCGACGGCCCGATCGACCGCCTGCCCGGCCTGCAACGCCGAGTGGTGAAGAACCACGAGGCGCTGGCCGAGCAGATCGTCGCCCACGGCGATGCCAAAGGCGTGGACTGGAGCGTGGCGCGCAGCTTTACCGTCGACCACTCGTTCTCCATCCCGCACCAGTTGGTGGTGCAGCCGGCCGAACAACTGATGGGCAAGACCCTGCCGAGCATCCCGGTGTACCTGGCCTGTGGCGTCGATCCTTATATCTCGCTGCAACGCTCGGCCGACCTGGGCCGGCAGATTCGCGCGGCAGTGGAAGCCTTCGACGCCGACGAGCGCGTGGTGATCATCGGCAGCGGTGGTATCAGCCACTGGGTCGGCACCGCCGAGATGGGCCAGGTCGCCGAGGACTTCGACCGCGAGATTCTCGAACTGGGTGTGCGCGGCGATCTGGCCGGGCTGTGCGCCTACAGCGATGAGGAGATCCTCCGGCGTGCCGGCAACGGCGCCATGGAAATCCGCAATTTCGCCTGCGCCATGGCCGCGCTGGAGCAGCCGGTGGGCGAAGTCATCGCCTACGAGGCGGTGCCGGCCTGGGTCACCGGCCTGGGCTTTGTACAACTGAAGGAGGCACGGGCATGAGCCGCGTATTGCTGTGCCAGCGCGACGAGCTGGCCCCGGGGCAACTGAAGAAGGTCGAGCAGGCCGAGGGCGACGCCATCTGCGTCTACAACCTGGGCGGCACGTTCTACGCCACCACCGACATGTGCACCCACGCCACCGCCTCGCTGGCCGAAGGCGACCTGGAAGACGACCTGATCACCTGCCCGGTGCACTGGGGCCAGTTCCATATCCCCACTGGCCAGGCGGTGACCTTCCCCTGCGAGCGGCACCTGCGCACCTACAAGATCATCGTCACGGACCGTGAAGTGTTCGCCGATGTGGCGCTGGAAGCCGACGAAGCCCTGGCCGCGGCGCAAAGCCCGGTCTGATAACCGTACGCCTGTGAGTTGAACCATGGATAACAACAAGCACATTCCGCTCAGGACCATCGAATCGACCCCCGCCCTCGGCAACCTCGACCGTATCTGCGATATGGAAGAAGGGCGCCTGTCGGGCAAGGTGTTCTGGGACCAGGCCATCTATGAGCAGGAGCTGGAGAAGATCTTCGCCCGCTGCTGGCTGTTCGTCGCCCACGAATCGCAACTGCCGAAGTTCGGCGACTACCTGACCACCTCCATGGGCGAGGACGAAGTCCTGGTGGTGCGGCAGAAGGACGCCTCGCTCAAGGTCTTCCTCAACGCCTGCCCACACCGCGGCAACAAGGTCTGCTTCGCCGAAGCCGGCAATGCCCGGGGCTTTATCTGCAACTACCACGGCTGGTCGTTCGGCGCCGACGGTGGCCGGCTGATGGGCATGCACGAGTCCAAGTGCTACGAAGAGAGCCACTTCGACAAGTCGAAGCACGGCCTGCGCGAGGCGCGGGTCGCCACCTACAAAGGCCTGGTGTTCGCCACCTTCGCTGCCGATGCACCGAGCCTGGAGGAATACCTCGGGCCGATGACCTGGTACCTCGACGTGATGCTCGACATGGACGAAGGCGGCAGCGAGTTTCTTGGCGGCTGCATCCGCTCGACCATCGAGTGCAACTGGAAGATTGCCGCGGAGAACTTCGTCGGCGACATCCTCCACGGCGGCTGGACCCACGATTCGGCGGCCAAGGCTATGCTCGGCGGCCCGGTGGCCAATGTCGGCGAGCTGCCGGAGTCCTACTCGGTGAACTGGAACGGCCACGGCTACGAGTTCGCCACCGACGTGGTGGGCAATGCCGCGACCCTCGGCGAGCGCGATATCAACAAATACCTGCACGTGCTGCGGCCCAAGGTCGCCGAGCGCCTCGGCGAGTTCCGCTCGAAGCTGATCGGGGCGATCTCCTCGTTCACCGTGTTCCCCAACTTCTCCTTCCTGCCGGGGCAGAACACCGTGCGCATCTGGCAGCCGCGCGGGCCGCACAAGATCGAGCTGTTCACCTGGGTCATCGTCAACAAGAACGCGCCCCAGGACATCAAGGACAAATGGCGCCGTGGCGCGATGATGACCTTCTCGCCCACCGGCGTGTTCGAAATGGACGACGGCGAGAACTGGGAATACTGCACCAAGACTGCCAAGGGCGTGGTCACCCGCTACCAGGACCTGTACGTCGGTCTCGGCATGCACACCCGCCTGGACGACAGCGAGCTGCCGGGCAACGTGTTCAAGGGCCAGCTCAACGAATGCAACGCGCGGGCGTTCTACCAGCGCTGGAAAGACCTGCTGCAAGCGCCGACCTGGGCCGATGTCCCGGACCGCAACGGCAAGCTGCGCTGAGGAGAAGCCACGATGACACTGGAACAATCACTGAGCTTCGAAGAGGTCCGCCGGGTCGAGCAATTCTTGCTGCGCGAGGCGCGGCTGCTGGACGACGAGTGCTGGGACGACTGGCTGCTGACCCTGAGCGAGGCGATCCACTATTGGATGCCGGGCATCGAGAACCGCCGCCGCGAAGACAAGGCCGGGCCCTATACCCTGGAGCACATGGCCTTCTTCGACGACGGCATCCGCGAGTTGCAGCGCCGGGTCTCGCGTTTCAAGCAGCCCTCGGCCTGGGCCGAGAACCCGCCGACGCGCAATGTGCACCTGGTGAGCAATATCGAGGTGCATGCCGGGGATCAGGAAGGTGAGTACCGGGCCTACTCCTGCTTCATCAACGTGCGCAGCCGCGGGCTGGACGAGCAGTCGCAGATCACCGGGCGCCGCGAGGATGTGCTGCGCGTGGAGGCGGACGGGCTCAAGCTGCTCAAGCGCAAGATCCTGATCCCCAATGCCATGTTGCTGTGCAAGAACATCAATACCTTCTTGTAACGGTGTTCGGCTGCCGGGCCCTATCGCTGGCAACGCCAGCTCCCACAATATCCGCGGCGACACCGAACCCTGTGGGAGCCGGCGTTGCCGGCGATGAGGCCCGAATGAACAGCGACAATTTTTCGAGGACTGAAACATGGGTTGGCTAAACAACCAGGTAGCCCTGGTCACCGGCGGTACCGGCGGCATCGGCAGCGCCATCGTGCGCCGCTATGTGGCCGAGGGCGCCAAGGTCGCGGTGATGGGCCGCGATGCTGCACAACTGGCGGCGCTTTCCAGCGAACTGGGCGACTCCATCATCACCGTGCAGGGCGACGTGTCGCGCTGGCAGGACAACCAGCGCGCCGTGGCGGCGAGCCTGGAAGCCTTCGGCAAGCTCGATACCTTCGTCGGCAACGCCGCGGTATTCGACTATTTCACCCGCCTGGACCGCATCGCCCCGGAGGATTTCGAGAGCGCCTTCAACAAGCTGTTCGCGATCAACGTCCAGGGTTACCTGCTCGGCGCCCAGGCGGCCACGGCGGCGCTGCGGGAAAGTCGCGGCAGCATGATCTTCACCCTGTCCAACAGCGCCTTTTATGCCGGCGGCGGTGGCATTCTCTACGTCACCGCCAAGCATGCGCTGGTCGGCATGATCCGCCAGCTGGCCTACGAGCTGGCGCCGGAGATCCGCGTCAACGGGGTCGCCCCCGGCGCCACCAACACGCCGATGAAAAGCCTGGAAGGCCTGAACAGCCGCAGCGTGCCGCTGAACCAGATCCCCGGCTTCGAAAGCGGCGCCGCCGAGGCGGTACCGCTGCAACGTATCGCCGAGCCGGAGGAGCACACCGGTCACTATGTGCTGCTGGCCTCGCGGGACAACGCCGGGCTGACCACCGCCAACATCATCCATAGCGATGGCGGCTGGGAGATCCGCAGCTCCGGCGCGGCAAAACATCGCAAGACCTGAATCACCCAAGCGTGCTCGACAAAACGAACAAGAGAGATGCGTGATGAGCAACAGACGCCCAAGTGCACCGCAACAACGCCTGCTGGAGATGTTCTCCGGCCTTCATCTGCCGCTGCTGGCCGCGCCGATGTTCCTGGTATCCGGGCCGAAGCTGGTCTCTGCCTGCTGCCAGGCCGGGATCATCGGCAGCTTTCCGGCACCCAACGCGCGCACCGTCGAGCAACTGGACCAGTGGCTCGGCGAGATCGTCGCCGAGCGCGAGGCCGCCGCTCAACGAGGCGAGGCGCGTGCGCCGTGGATGCTGAACATGATCGTGCACAGCACCTACGACCGCTTCGACGCCGAGCTGGAGCTGGTCAAGCGCTACCAGCCGCCGATCGTTTCCACCGCCCTGGGCAGCCCCAAGCGCGTGCTCGATGCCGTGCACGCCTACGGCGGCGTGGTGATCGCCGACGTGATCAGCCCGGCCCTGGCGCGCAAGGCCATGGATGCCGGGGTCGATGGCCTGGTCCTGGTGTGCAACGGCGCCGGCGGCCATACCGGCACCTATAACCCGTTCGCCTTTATCGCCGAGGTCCGTCAGTTCTGGGACGGCCCGCTGGGCCTGGCCGGGGCGATTTCCTCGGGGCGCGATATCCATGCCGCGCAAGTGCTCGGCTGCGATTTCTCGCTGGTCGGCACGCGCCTGGTGGTGACCGAGGAGAGCCTGGTCGAGGACGCCTACCGCGACATGCTGGTGGCCTGCTCGCTGGATGACGTGGTCACCACCAAGGCGGTCAGCGGCGTGCTGGCCAACTGGATGCGCCCGTCGTTGCAGCAGGCCGGTATCGACCCGGCCGCCGAGAGCCGCGCCAGCATCGACTTCTCCGGCAATATCGCCAGCGCCAACAAGGCCTGGAAACACGTGTGGTCGGCGGGACAGGGGGTGGGGCAGATCGAGCGCCGCTACAACGTCGCCGAGCTGGTGGATGAACTGCATCAGGGCTACCGCGAAAGCCGTGCCCGGACGCTGTAAGCCGATTTCCATCCTTCAAGGAGAACCCCGATGAGCCATCCCGCCCTGCAACCCGCCGCCGAAGCCCTGGCCCGCGCCCGTGAATCGCGCCTGCCCTGCGGCCGGATTTCCGAGCGCTTCGAGATCAACAGCCTGGCCGACGCCTATGCCATCCAGGAGCTCAACACCCAGGCCGCCCTGGCTGCCGGCCGCCGCCTGAGCGGGCGCAAGATCGGCCTGACCTCGCTGGCGGTACAGCAGCAACTGGGCGTCGACCAGCCGGACTTCGGCATGCTCTTCGCCGATATGGAATACCGCGATGGCGATGCCATCCCCAGCGCGCGGCTGATCCAGCCCAAGGCCGAGGGCGAGATCGCCTTCGTCCTCGGTCGCGACCTGCCCCATGTCGACACCACCCTGGCCGAGCTGCTGCGCGCGGTCGACCATGTGCTGCCGGCCCTGGAAATCGTCGACTCGGCGATCGAGGACTGGAAGATCACCCTGGTCGACACCGTCGCCGACAACGCCTCGTCCGGTCTCTATGTGCTGGGCAAGACCCCGGTCAGCCTGGCCGGCCTGGACCTGGCGCTGGAAGGCATGCTGCTGGAGAAGAACGGCGCCCAGGCGGCCATCGGTGTCGGTGCCGCGTGCATGGGCAACCCGCTGGACGCCTGTCTGTGGCTGGCGCGGACCATGGCCGAGGCCGGGCGTCCGTTGCAGGCTGGCGACGTGCTGCTGTCCGGTGCGCTCGGGCCGATGGTGCCGGTGCTGGCCGGCGACAGCCTGCGCCTGCGTCTGACCCGCCTGGGCGAGGTGAGCTGCCGCTTCGTCTGAGGCGGCTGCACTACACGCAACGCCGGCTCGCAGGCCGGCGAACGTCACAACAATAAAACCAGTGGGCGGCGGGACCTGACCCGGCCGACCCACGAGGGCGTGCCATGTACGATTTCTTCAACGACCCGACGCGGTTGGCGCCGGCCCGTGTCCTTTGCGAGCCCGGCGCGGACGGCAGTTTCATCCTTGCCTCCCCGGAACCCCTGCAACCCTATGCGCGCTGCATCGGCCAATGGCTGGAGCATTGGGCTGCGGTCAAGCCGGATCACCCCTATCTCGCCGAGCGGCGCAATGGCGGCTGGTTCACCCTGACCTACAAGGAAGTGCGCCAGCGCGTTGGCGCCCTGGCCCAGGGCCTGCTGGAGCTGGACACCGCTCCGGGCCGGCCGGTGCTGATGCTTTCGGAAAACGATATCGACCAGGCCCTGCTGACCCTGGCGGCGATGCACGTGGGCATTCCGGTGTCGACGGTATCGGTGGCCTATGCGCGCAATACCGCCGGCGGCTGCAGCAAGCTCAAGGCGATCATCGAGGTGCTGGACCCGGCGCTGATCTTTATCAACGACGGCGATGCCTACTGCCGGGCCATCGAGCTGGTCGCCCCGCGCTGCCCGGTGGTGGCGGCGCGCAATGCCCAGGAGATCCCCGACGGCCTGGCCCTGCCGCTGCTGTACAAGCGCGAAAGCCCGGCGGTGATGGAAGCCTTCTTCCGCCTCGATGGCGACACCCCGGCGCGCTACCTGCTGACCTCCGGCTCCACCGGTGCGCCCAAGGCGGTGATCAACACCCACGGCATGCTCTGCGCCAACCAGCAGGCCATCGCCCAGTGCTGGCGCTTTATCGAGGATATCGAGGTGGTGGTGCTGGACTGGCTGCCGTGGAGCCACGTGTTCGGCGCCAACCACAACTTCAACCTGGTGCTGCGCAACGGCGGCACCCTGTATATCGACGATGGCCGGCCGCTGCCGGGGCTGATCGACCGCACCGTGGAGAACATCAAGTCGGTACGGCCAACCCTGTTCTTCAACGTACCCCGTGGCTACGAGGCGCTGCTGCCGTATCTGGAGCGCGACGAGGAACTGGCCCGCGCCCTGTTCGGTCGCCTGGAACTGCTGTTCTACGCCGCTGCCGCCTTGCCGCAAAGCTCCTGGCAGCGCCTGTCGGCACGGGCCGCCGAAGTACGCGAGGCGCCGCTGTTCTTCGCCACCGAGTGGGGTTCGACCGAGACTTCGCCGGTGGTCACCAGCGTGCACTTCCAATTGGACAAGGCCGGCAATATCGGCCTGCCGGTGCCGGGTACGCAGATCCGTTTCGTGCCCAGCGGCGACAAGCTGGAAATGCGCGTGAAAGGCCCGTCGGTGTTCCCCCGCTACCTGAACGACGACAAGAGCACCGAGGCGGCCTTCGACGAACTGGGCTTCTACCGTATCGGCGATGCCGGTCGCCTGGTCGACCCCGAGCGCCCGGAGCTGGGCATCCTGTTCGATGGCCGGGTCACCGAGGACTTCAAGCTCAGCAGCGGCACCTGGGTCTCGGTCGGCACCCTGCGCCCACGGCTGGTCAGTGCCCTGGCGCCTTATGCCAGCGACTGCGTGATCTGCGGCCATGACCGCGACGTGATCGGCGCCCTGGTCTACCCCACCCCGGCCCTGCGCGAGCTGCTGGGCAAGGCGGGGCATGGCATGAGTGGCGAGCAACTGGCCTTGCAGGCCGAAGTGCGTCTGGCCCTGTGCGCCGGCCTGCGCGCCCTGGCCCGGGACTTCCCGGCGTCGTCCCAGCATGCCGTGCGCCTGATCATCCTCGACACCCCGCCGAGCCTCAATGACGGGGAAATCACCGACAAGGGCTACATCAACCAGCGCACCGCCCTGACCCTGCGCGCCGAGGCAGTGCAGCGCCTGTATGCCGACACCCTCGGCCAGGACGTGATCCTGCTCGCCGAAGTCCATGGAGAAGCCGTATGAGTCACCGCAAATTGAAAGTCGCCATCATCGGCTCGGGCAATATCGGCACCGACCTGATGATCAAGATCCTGCGTCACGGGGAACACCTGGAGATGGCCGCGATGGTCGGCATCGACCCGGCTTCCGACGGCCTGGCCCGTGCGGCGAGGATGGGCGTGGCCATCACCCACGAAGGTGTCGAGGGGCTGGCACGGATGCCTGAGTTCGCCGAAATCGACTTTGTCTTCGATGCCACCAGCGCCGGCGCTCATGTCCGCAACGACGCCTTCCTGCGCTCGATCAAACCCGGCATACGCCTGATCGACCTGACCCCGGCGGCCATCGGCCCGTACTGCGTGCCGGTGGTGAACCTGGAGCAGAACCTCGGGCAACTGAACGTCAACATGGTCACCTGCGGCGGCCAGGCGACCATTCCGATGGTGGCGGCCGTGTCGCGGGTGGCCAAGGTCCACTACGCCGAGATCGTTGCCTCGATCGCCAGCAAATCCGCCGGTCCCGGCACTCGCGCCAATATCGACGAATTCACCGAAACCACCTCCCGCGCCATCGAGGTGATCGGTGGCGCGGCCAAGGGCAAGGCGATCATCGTCATGAACCCGGCGGAGCCGCCGCTGATCATGCGCGATACCGTGTTCGTCCTTTCCGAGGCGGCGGACCAGGGCCAGGTGGAAGCCTCCATCGAGGAAATGGCCGCCGCCGTACAGGCCTACGTGCCGGGTTATCGGCTCAAGCAGAAGGTCCAGTTCGAGGTCGTCAGTGACCTGAAGATCCCCGGCCAGGGCCTGTTCTCCGGCCTGAAGACCTCGGTGTTCCTCGAAGTCGAAGGCGCCGCCCACTACCTCCCGGCCTACGCCGGCAACCTCGACATCATGACGTCCGCCGCCATGGCCACCGCCGAGCGTATGGCCCTGTCGATGATCAACGGCTGAGGAACGACCATGAAAAAGATCTACATCTCCGACGTTACTCTGCGCGACGGCAGCCATGCGGTGTGTCACCAGTACACCCTCGACAATGCCCGGGACATCGCCCGCGCGCTGGACCAGGCCCGGGTCGACTCCATCGAGGTCGCTCATGGTGATGGCCTGCAAGGGTCGAGTTTCAACTACGGCTTCGGTCGCCACACCGACCTCGAATACATCGAGGCCGTGGCCGACGTGGTGCAGCACGCGAAGATCGCCACGCTGCTGCTGCCGGGCATCGGCACGGTCCACGACCTGAAGGCCGCCTACGACGCCGGCGCCCGTGTGGTCCGCGTTGCCACTCACTGCACCGAGGCGGATGTCTCCAGGCAGCACATCGAATACGCCCGCGAGCTGGGCATGGACACCGTCGGCTTCCTGATGATGAGCCACATGATCCCGGCCGAGCAGCTGGCCGCCCAGGGCAAGCTGATGGAGAGCTACGGCGCGCAGTGCATCTACATGGCCGACTCCGGTGGCGCCATGAACATGCAGGACATCCGCGACCGCATGCGCGCTTTCAAGGCCGTGCTCGATCCGGCGACCCAGACCGGCATGCACGCCCACCACAACCTCAGCCTCGGCGTGGCCAACTCCATCGTCGCGGTGGAGGAGGGCTGCGACCGTATCGACGCCAGCCTCGCCGGCATGGGGGCGGGGGCGGGCAATGCGCCGCTGGAAGTGTTCATTGCCGCTGCCGAGCGCCTGGGCTGGAACCATGGCACCGACCTGTACACCTTGATGGATGCGGCCGATGACATCGTCCGGCCGTTGCAGGATCGCCCGGTGCGAGTGGATCGCGAATCGCTGGCGCTGGGTTATGCCGGGGTCTATTCGAGCTTCCTGCGTCACGCCGAAATCGCCGCGGCGCGCTATGGCCTGAAGACCGTCGACATCCTGGTCGAGCTGGGCAAGCGGCGCATGGTCGGTGGTCAGGAAGACATGATCGTTGATGTGGCGCTGGATCTTCTGGCTCGCCGTTAGATCGTCATCGCCGGCAAGCCGGCTCCCACAGGTCCTGCATGCACCGGGCCTGTGGGGCTGGCTCAAAAACACTGCAAGAGGCCCAGACCATGACGTACACCCTGAATATCCAGCCGGTCGGCCTGAGCTGCCCGGTCACCCCTGACCAGACCATCCTCGACGCCGCCCTGGCCGATGGCCTGATGCTCAAGCACAGCTGCCGCACCGGCACCTGTGGCAGTTGCAAGGGCCGCGTGCAGAGCGGCGAGGTCGATCACGGCGATAGCCCGCTGGACGTGCTCAGCCCGGCCGAGCGCGAGCGGGGCCTGGCCCTGTTCTGCTGCGCGCGGGCCAGGTCCGACCTGGTGATCGACGCCCCCGAAGTCACCGAGCTGCGCGGCATCAGCATCCAGCAGATGGGCGTGCGCGTCGCCAGCATCGACAAGGTCAGCCATGACGTCGCTGTATTGCGCCTGATGCTGGCACCAGGGAGTGCCTTCAACTACTTCCCCGGCCAGTACGTGCAGGTGCTGCTCAAGGACGGCAGCCGGCGCAGCTATTCCATGGCCACCGCCGCCGCCCGCGAGCAGCAACTGGAACTGCATATCCGCCATATGCCTGGCGGGGTGTTCAGCGGGCATGTGTTCAATGCCCTGCAACCCAAGGCGATCCTGCGCATGGAGGGGCCGTTTGGTTCGTTCTTCCTCCGTGAGGGCGAGGCGCCCATGGTGTTTCTTGCCAGCGGCACCGGCTTTGCGCCGATCCAGGCGTTGCTCGAACAGTTGCGCGAGCAGGGCAACCGGCGGCCCGTCTACCTCTATTGGGGCGGGCGGCGGCGTGAGGACCTGTACCGGCATGCGCAGTTGCTGGCCTGGGAAGCGGAGTTGCCTTGGTTGCGCTATACGCCGGTGTTATCCGAGCCGACCGAGGCCTGCGATTGGCAGGGGGCGACCGGTTTTGTGCATCGCCAGGTGATGCAGGATTTCCACAGCCTCAAGGGCTTCGAGGTGTATGCCTGCGGGGCGCCGATCGTGGTCGATTCGGCAAGGCGCGAGTATGTGGTGGAGCGGGGGTTGCTGGAGGCCGATTTTTACGCCGATGCCTTTGTGTAGTGCTTGAAGGCCTCATCGCTGGCAATGCCAGCTCCCACAGGATTCGCGGTGCACACAATAACTGTGGGAGCTGGCGTTGCCAGCGATGAGGCCCAGGAGAACACTACAAGGCTGTTTGCCATCATATAGCCACTTCCGTAGAATGCCTTCCCCATAAATCGGGCTTCCGACCTGACTAGAAATGACCGCCCTGCGCGGCAAAAGCCTTTGTGTGCACCACGCCCTCAGTCGCCGGCGCCGTCGCGCCGTGCCCGTGGGCTCCAAGGCTTTATCCGCCTGGCCACTGGACACCCCCAGGCCGGCGCGGACATTCGAGGAACGGTCAATGCGGGTCAGAAATCTCTCCATCGGCGCCAGAGCCGGGTTCGCTTTCGCAATCCTGGCGGTGCTTGTAGTGCTGCTGGGCGCGGTCGCCATTTTCGAAGCGGAGAAAATGGATTCCTCGACCAAGAAGATCACCGGCTACTGGCAACCGGGCAGCCATGCCCTGGCCGAGGTCGGCCTGGCCCTCGGTCGGGTACGCGCGCTGACGCTGCGCTCGATCCTGCTGCGCGATGCCGAAGAGCGCCAGCACACCCTGGACATGATCAGCGAGCGCCAGCAGCAGATCAGCAAGAACCTCAAGTCCTACCAGGACGCCATCGACACCGCGCGCAACCGCGAGCTGTTCGAGGCGTTCACGGCGGCCTATGGCAAGTACTCCGAACAGCAGGCGTTGCTGCTCGACGCAGTGCGCGCCGAGCACCCCGACCAGGCCACCGACCTGCTCAACGGGCCGATCGTGGGCTACGCCGACGAGATGATGAACGACCTCAGCAACCTGATCCGCTACAACTACGATGGCCTGGTGGAGTCGGGCCGGGTCAGCGGCGAGGCCTACGACCGCGCCGTGGTGATCATGGCCGTGACCCTGGCGGTGATCCTGCTGAGCATGATCGCCATCGCCGCCGTGCTGACCCGCAGCATCGTCCTGCCGCTGCATGAGGCGGTGGTGGTCGCCGACCGGGTGTCCCATGGCGACCTGACCCAGGAAATCAATGTCTACGGCAAGGACGAGCCGGCGCTGCTGCTGGAGTCGATGCGCACCATGCAGGAACGCCTGCGCACCACCATCCGCCAGATCGCCGAGTCCTCCGACCGCCTGGCCTCCGCTTCGGAGGAGCTGCACGCGGTCACCGACGACACCAGCCGCGGCCTGTTGCAACAAAGTGCCGAGATCGAGCAGGCGGCCACTGCGGTCAACGAGATGACCGCTGCCGTCGAGGAAGTCGCCGGCAACGCGGTGACCACTTCCGATGCCTCGCGTCGCGCCGACGACACCACCCAGCATGGCCGGGCCCAGGTCGACCAGGCCCTGGCGTCGATCCAGAACCTGGTCAGCGATGTCGGCGAGACCGCCCAGGAAGTCGAGGACCTGGCCAATCACGTCAACGACATCAGCCGGGTACTCGATGTGATCGGCTCCATCGCCGACCAGACCAACCTGCTGGCCCTCAACGCGGCCATCGAAGCGGCACGGGCCGGGGAGGCGGGGCGTGGTTTCGCCGTGGTCGCCGATGAAGTGCGCGCCCTGGCGCACCGCACCCAGCAGTCCACCGAGGAAATCGAGCAGATGATCGGCGGCGTGCAGGCCGGCACCCATCGTGCGGTCAGCACCATGCACAGCAGCCAGAGCCAGGCCAGCCAGACCCTGGTGGTAGCCCAGGCGGCGGACGAGGCGCTGAAGGTCATCGCCGAGGCCATCGCCTCGATCAACGAGCGCAACCTGGTGATCGCCAGTGCCTCGGAAGAGCAGGCGTCGGTGGCGCGGGAAGTCGACCGCAACCTGGTGAATATCCGCGACCTGTCGATGCAGACCTCGGCGGGGGCGAACCAGACCAATGCCGCGAGCCAGGAACTGTCGCGGCTGGCGGTCGAGCTGAACATGATGATTTCCAAGTTCAAGGTCTGACTGCTGCCGGGGCCGCAAGGCGGCCCCGGTGTTGTCCCCCCCAAGCGCTGAAAGTTCAACTCGCCCGACGTTCGGTCGCTGCGCCGTGCTCTCGCTGAAACAGTTGATCCAGAGCCTTTTCGTCCTTTTCAGCATGCTTTCGATATATATCCAAAAGCCTGTTGTGGCCGCTTCGCCTCGCCACTAGCCTCAACCTGCTACCGCTCTATCCATCTGCCACCCAAGCGCATCCGGGAGGGACCCTCGCGCTGACTACAAGAGGTGCACCATGCCGTTCAGTGCCGACGTATTGAATGTTTTGGCACGAGAAGTCTCTCCCAATCTGCGTTTTGGCATGCTGCACGGCTTGATCGTGCAGTTGGGATTCGATTTCTTCGGATTCACCTGCTGGACCAGCTTCGACCCGCGACCGTTGCTGTGGAGCACCTGGCCGGCGGGCTGGATCCAGCGTTACAGATCGAGCAAGTACATGGACATCGATCCGCGCATCGAGCACTGCCGCCGATCGATCCTGCCGATCTCCTGGAATGAAGGGTTCTTTCGTGCCGCCCCCGGCCTGTGGGATGACGCCCAGGCGTTCGGGCTGTGCCATGGCTGGTCCCAGGGGGCGCATTCGGAAGGGGTGTTCAGCATCCTCGACGTGGCGCGCGAGCAGGGCCCGATTTCCGACGAGGAATGGTACGAGAAGGCCGGGCAGGTCCTGCTGTTGTGCAACCTGATCCATATGCAGCAGGTCGACGACCTCAAGCGCCGCATCGAGGACCTGCACCTGACCACCCGCGAGATCGAGGTGCTGCACTGGTCGGCCATCGGCAAGACCGCCGAGGAAGTGGCCGACATCCTTCACCTGTCGGAATCGACGGTGAACTTCCACTCGCGCAATACCATCGTCAAGCTCGGCGTGCAGAACAAGGTGGCGGCCATCGCCCGGGCAGCGCAATTGGGCTTGTTCATCAACCACGAAGAACGACGGGTGAGCGACGAACCAACCCCCTATAGCCGCCGGGCGAGCGATTGGGCCCTGGCCTCCGGTGCCTGAGCTAACTCATTGAAATTGCACTGTTATGACAATCCTGATGGCGAGCCTGCCCCCCTTTGGGGCAAATTGCCCCGGGCTAATCAGGAACGAATCGCATTTATCTGCCGGGCGATGGCAGAAAGCCAGTTTTATAGGTCAATTCGTTAGCTAGCTTTGCTCTTGGCCTGTTAGTTGCCTCTCCAAACTCAAAACAATGTCGCCATTGGAGAGGTCTATGTCGCTATCAAGCAACTCCATGCATTTATCCGGTGAAGAACGCCGCTGGCTGCCGTGGTTCGGCAAGACCGGCAAGCTGGCCATGGGCTGGGCCTGTCGGGTCAACCGTACGGCCTATCCGGTCATCGAACAGACCTTCGAAGCCATCGCCGAAACCCGGGTCAAGCTGCTCAATGGCTGGGCTCTGGAGCAGTGGGAGCATCTCGCCGAGCTGGCTCAGGGCCTGGGCGACCTCACCGGTGTCGATAGCCAGGCCCTGCAAGACAAACTGCAGCAGGCCGAGGACTTCTCCGAGCTCTTTGTCGTCGACACGGCGGGCATGCTGCTGGCGTCGACCTGGAACGGCACCCAGCCGCGCGCGCTCAATCCCGCAGCCCTGGCCGAGGGCCTGAAGGCGCCTTTTCTCCACGGCCCCTACAGCGATCCGCTGACCCTGGCCATCGGTCCGTCGTCGTCGCGCTTCCACGACGAAGTCACGCTGATGTTCTACCAGCCGCTGAAAGTCGCTGGAAAAACCCTCGGCTGCCTGTGCGGGCGGGTGCCCAACGATGTGCTGGGCGACCTGATCCAGCGCGAGGCCGGGCATATCTTTGCCGAGTCGGGGGACAACTACCTGTTCATGGTCCAGTCGCGCTTCGACCGCAATTTGCAGCCGGGAGTGGCGCTGTCGCGCTCGCGCTTCGAGGACGGCACCTTCAGCCACGGCGAGAACCTCAAGAGTGGCGTGCACACCCGCTGGAAAACCGTGCAGGTGCAGCGCCACACCGAGCTGGAACTGCGCTTCACCGACCCGGCCACCCAGCAACTGCACCCCGGTGTGCGGGAAACCATCCGCAACGGCTCGAACCTGTTCGTCACCTACCCGGGCTACTCCGACTACCGGCATATCCCGGTGGTGGGCAAGGGCGTGACCTTTCAACTGCCGGGCTCGCCGGACCGCTGGGGCATGATGTGCGAGGCCGACCTGGAAGAGGTCTATCGCCGTCGCTCCCTCAGCTACGGGTTGATGAAGCCCTACCTGGCCACGATGCTCGGGCTGTTTGCCTGCAACTATGGGGTGCAGCACTACAGCGGCCTGCCGCAGCACCTGATCGACCTCTGCGAAGCTGGCAGTCTGCTGATCGCCGCCGTGGTCTTCAGCACCGTCGGGCCGAAACGCCTGGCGGCTCGGCTCACGGAAATGACCGGGGTGATCCGCACCATTGCCGAAGGCGAGGGCAACCTGCGCCAGCGCCTCGATCCAACGCGCATGGCCAATGACGAAACCGGCGATATGGGGCGCTGGATCAACAGCTTCATCGACCACCTCGACTCGGTGGTGGGGCAGGTGGTCAAGGCCAGCCATAGCGTCGGCACCACCAACCAGATGATGATCGGCCGCAGCCGCAAGGCCAGCAGCACTTCCATGGAAGTGGCCGACGCGGTGCACCGGATGATGGTCATCGTCGAAGAGCAGCTTGGCGAAATCCAGCAGGCTTCCGCCGGGGCGGAGCAAATGAAGCAGGCCATGGACGAAGTGGTCGAGCGTGCCCGCGAGCAGTTCCTCACCGTGCAGCAGGGCACCCAATCGATCCGCGACGTGGTCGAGCGCTCGGCCTCCAGCGTGCAGTTGCTCGACAGTCGCATGGCGGAGATCGGCAAGATCAGCGGCCTGATCAGCGACATCACCAACCAGACCAACCTGCTTGCGCTCAATGCTGCCATCGAGGCGGCCAGGGCAGGGGAGCATGGTCGTGGTTTCGCCGTGGTCGCCGACGAAGTGCGCAGCCTGGCCGCGCGCACCTCCAGCGCTGCCGAGGAGATCCGGGTCACGGTGGAAAGCCTGCAAGGTGAAACCCGCAAGGCGGTGGGCTTCATGGAGGATGGCGTGAACAACGTCGACCAAAGCCTGGGGCTCGCCGAGCAGGCCTCGTCGGAAAACGTGCAATTGCACCAGGCGGTGGAAAACATGTTCCACATCATCCAGCAGCTCAACCAGCGCAGCCTGGATTACGGCCGGACCATCAAGGAAGTCGACCAGTCCTCGCTGGAGATGCACCAGACCGTCAACGTCCTCCACGCCAGCGCGGAAACGGTCAGGCTCAATGCCAACAAGCTGCAGAAACTGGTCGGCCTGTTCGAAGTCACCCGCACCAACGGCCAGCGCGAGGCCGCCTGACGGCAAAGCCAGGCAGCAGGGCGGTTTCCAGGCGAAAACCGTCCCGCTTCCCGAGCAGAAACTTTTTTTAAATCAGGGGGTTGCCAGCATGGGGGAATATGGACATAATGGCGTCCATCGAAAGCGACGAGAAATAAAAAACTCAACGTTTTCAACGAGTTAGAGAAATCGAAAGATTTCAAAGCTCATGAGGCCGAGTAGCAAAGTGGTTATGCTCCGGATTGCAAATCCGTCTACGCCGGTTCGATTCCGACCTCGGCCTCCACTATTCAAAGCCCCGCAGATTAACGTCTGCGGGGCTTTTTAGTTTGCGCAGAAAAGTCTGATCATTTCCGCAGGGTGGATCACCGTTTCCGCATCAACCAATGATTTGGTGGGGACTGACAATCCCGCAGCCGGGCTCTCTCCATTAAAGAAGACAGACGGCCCAAACCTCATTGAAATATTGAGTTACATCCACAGTCAAAACCTGTGCAGTGCCAGGTTTCTCCTGGCTGGAGATCACTCGATGAAACGCACAACCGCTTGGCTGGCAATCGCATCCGCCGTCCTCCTCCTCAATGGCTGCTGGCCGTATTGGCATGACGGCCACCATCACCGCCACTACTACGATGGCTATCACGGTGGCCAGGAATACCACCGCTAATGATCCTGCAGGAAACTCCCACCCGTACCCACGGCGCTCCCGCAACCACGGACGACAGCGGGCAGCGCTGCGTGCAGGCAACCATGTACCATGTGCGGCCCTGTCCAAATGATTCCGGGGAGTGGAAGTGAGAGGCCTGGAAAAATTCGTATCGCTGCGTTTTGTCCTGCTGCTGGTGTTCATCGCCCTGGGCGCAGCGTTGCACGAGGCCGGCAAGGTCGGCTTCTGGGGGATGCTGGCGATCATGATGCTGCCGAATGTCTTTTTCGCCGTGTTGCGCGCCAGAACCGCCCGGGCGACGAACCCGTCTGGAACGCCGAAAAATTAAACTTTTCGGCCCGTTCATGAACGGAAAGTTAATTCCGTCACGCTTTAGATGAAGATTGCTTTGTTCGCCAATCTTTCATTTGTCAGGCATTGGGGCGCTGGCTAGTTTTTCCTGCACGAGTCACTTTGCAGGAAGCAAAGACATGGGGCAGGCGCGCCAACGCAAGTTGCAGGCAGAAAAGTTTGAAGCACTGGATCGGACATGGCTGCTGTCGCTTTCGAGCGACGAGCGGCAGGTTGTCGAGGTAGCCAGCAGGATCCATCAGAAGCTGGTGATGGAAGGCGGCATGTGGGGTGGTTGTTATCACCTGTCGTTCTTCCTTAAACGCTATTTGAAGAAGCAACGCAATATCGAGGTCGATGTGATCGTCGGCTGGGTTGGCGAGGACTCCTGGCAGGGTGTTGCCTCCCATGCCTGGGTCGAGCTCGGCGGGCGCAAGGTCGATATGGCCCTGAGCCGCACCGAGGATCCGCAGACCCTGCCCACCGGCAGTTTCATCCTGCTCGACCGGGTCCTGCTGCAGGGCATGGCCGATTATCGTTACTACCGGGAAATCCCCGAGCATGCCAAGGAGGCGCTGATCCAGCTGGCCCTGGCGCCGGGCACGGCTGCCACCTCGCGGTTGGCCCGCCAGCGTCATCGGCAGATGTTGGCCATGGTCGATGACGAAACCGCGATCGATCAGTACCTGGCCTCGGTCGCCGGCGGGATGGACTATTGCAACCTCGCCTTGCTGGCCGGCCTGTCGCTGGAGTGAGCGACTGCCTGGAGCCTGCGTTTTTCGTAGCCTGTGATAGGGTTATGGCTAATCGCCAGTGAACTTTCCTGGGTGGTGTGCAATCTACCGTCGCCATCGATACCCGGTGTACCCGCATTGCGCGAGCCCCCACCCGCAGGAAACGACACATGAACCAATGGCTCCAGGCTGTGGGCGAAATGGCCGAACGGATTCGCCGCTACGACTGGGCCGCGACCTCCCTCGGGCCGATGGCAGATTGGCCCGAGGTGCTCAAGACCACGGTGTCCCTGTGCCTCGACTCCAGCTTTCCCCAGGCGGTGATGTGGGGTGACGACCTTATCACCCTGCACAACGATGCCTTCATTCCGATTCTCGGTAACAAGCCGTCGGCGCTGGGCGTTCCGTTCGGCGAGGTGTGGCACGAGGTCTGGGACGATATCCGGCCTATTGCGCAGCAGGCCCTCGCTGGCAAAGCCACCTACATCGAGCACTTTCCTCTGAGCGTCGAGCGTAGCGGCAGTCCGGAGCAGGCCTGGTTCACCTTCTGCTACAGCCCGATCCGCGACGGCAGGGGGAGGGTGGTGGGCATGCTGGATACGGTCACCGAAACCACCGAGACGGTCCTGGCCAATCGCAAGCTGGGCTTTCTCGATGATTTGTCCCGGGCAACCGCCCATGTCACCGATCCCGATGCGGTGATGGCCGTCACCACGCGCCTGCTGGGCGAACACCTGAATCTGTCGAGTTGTTCCTATGCCGATATGGATGCCGATCAGGATGGCCTGACCGTGCGTGGCGAGTGGGCTGCGGCGCAAAGCCGTGGTTTGCCCCGGCGCAACCGCCTGAGCGTCTTTGGCCAGGTGGCCACGACCCGGCTCGGCGCCGGCAAGCCTGTGCGGATCAACACCCTGGACGAGCTGGAGCCCGCCGACGCTGCGGTGTTGCGCGAGCTGCATATCGCCGCGACCCTGTGCATGCCACTGGTCAAGGACGGGCGCCTGACTGCGCTGATGGCCGTGCACGACAGTGCTCCGCGGCGCTGGTCGCGCTATGAGCAGGCGCTGCTGGCGGAGGTGGCGCAGCGCTGCTGGGCACATATAGAACGCTCGCGTGCCGAGGTCCGCCTGCGCGAGTTGAAGGCCGGTCTGGAGGAGCGTGTCGAGCTGATGGTGGCGCGCTACAAGGCTGAAGTCAGTGAGCATCATGAAGCGCGCAAGATGGAAACCATCGGCCAGCTCAGCGGTGGCATCGCCCACGACTTCAACAACCTGCTGACGCCGATCATGGGCACCCTCGAACTGATCCGCCGACGCCTCCCCGACGACCGTTCGCAGGTCCTGGTCGAGGGCGCACTGCATGCGGCGGAGCGGGCGCGCAGCCTGGTCGGGCGCCTGCTGACCTTTGCCCGGCGCCAGACTCTCAAGCCCCAGCCCGTCGATCTGCAGAGCCTGGTCAGCGGCATGGGCGAACTGATCGAGCGCTCACTGGGGCCGCGCATCGAGGTGCTCGTCGATATTCCTGCCGGCTTGCCGACCTTGCTGGTCGACCCTCATCAGCTGGAACTGGCGCTGCTCAACCTGGCCCTCAACGCTCGCGATGCCATGGGCAGTGGTGGTCGCCTGGAGATTGCAGCGGCGGAAGAAGAGGTGGCCGGCGGGCGGGTCAAGGGTCTGCTGGCCGGGCGTTACATCTGCGTCACGGTCAGCGACAACGGCAGCGGAATGAGCCTGGAAACCCTCAAGCGCTGCATGGAGCCCTTCTATTCCACCAAGGGCATCGACCGTGGTACCGGCTTGGGCCTGGCCACGGTGCAGGGTCTGGCCATGCAATCCGGCGGTGGTATCGACATCGTGTCGCAGGAGGGAGAGGGCACCCGGGTCAGCCTGTGGCTGCCGATCACTGCTGAGCCGGTGCAAGATGAAGAACCCTTGGTCGAAGCGGGTAGCGTTGCCAGCGAGTGTCAACTGCTGCTTGTGGATGATGACGAGCGGGTGCGAGAGACCACTGCCTTGCAACTGCGCGAACTGGGCTACCGGGTGATCGAGGTGGACTCGGCGAGTGCGGCCCTGCAACGGATTGCCGAAGGTGTGCAGGTCGATGTGCTTATCACCGACCAGTTGATGCCCGGAAAGACCGGCCTTGAGCTGGCTGGGGAACTGCGTGAGCAACTCCCCGGTCTGCCGGTGCTGATCATCACCGGCTATGCCAATCTGGCGCCGGAGCAGTTGCACGGTTTTGCGATACTGGCCAAGCCGTTTCGCGAGCGAGAGTTGGCGGCGGCGCTGATCAGGTTGCTGGAAGGGCCAGCCACAGCACTTGTGCTCGACCCTGTGGGAGCTGGCCTTGTCAGCGATGAGGCCCGCAACAACACAGCCCAGCCAGATTGATGTCGAGGCCGCCGGTCTCATCGTCGGCAAGCCGACTCCCACAGGGTTATGGGTCAGCCACAGCATCTGCACTCGGCGCGGTCCAGGTAGGAGCAGCTTTAGCTGCGATGCATCGCGCAGCCGGGCTTGGTCATGGGCTCGTGCTGGATGGTTTCGGGACCGCTGATGCGGTCCTTCGCAGCTAAAGCAGCTCCCACCGGGACCGCGTCGGCCGTCGGTACACCCCATAAAAAAGCCCCGCTAGGCTTGCGCCGGCGGGGCAAAAAGGTCGGCGTGAACCAACCAAAGGAGCCTTGTTTCACCTGGCCGCGACGGTCTCCGTCTGCCAGCCACCACCGAGTGCCTTGTAGATGGCGACGATGCCGCGATACAGCTCGACCTCGCCCTGGGCCTGGGCGTCTTCCGCCGCCAGGCGCTCGCGCTCGGCATCCAGCAGCACCAGGTAGTCCACCGTGCCTTCGCGGTAGCGGATCGAGGCCAGCTCGGCGGCCTTGCGGCTGGCGTCGCTCTGCTTGAGCAGCGAGAGCAGGCGTTGCTGGCGCTTGCCGTAGTCGCTGAAGGCGTTTTCCGATTCTTCCAGGGCCAGCAGCACCTGTTGCTCATAGGTTGCCAGCGCGCCTTCGGCCTCGGCGTTGGCGCCCCGCAGGCGGGCGCGCACACTGCCGAGGTCGAACGCCGCCCAGGTGATGCTCGGGCCGAGGGCCCAGGCCGAGGCGGCCGACGAGCCGATCTGCGAACCACGCCCGGCGGTGAAGCCGAGGAAGCCGCTGAGGCTGACCCGTGGGAACAGGTCGGCAGTGGCCACGCCGACATTGGCCGTGGCCGCCGCCAGTTGGCGTTCGGCGCGGCGGATATCCGGACGGCGTTGCAGCAGCTCGCCCGGATCACCCACCGGCAGCGCCTTGGCAATCGCCGGCAACTGCTTTGGCGACAGGTCGACGCTTAGCGCGTCGGGACGCTGGCCGAGCAGGGTGGCGATGCGATTGCGTGCCCGCACCTGTTCAGCCTGCAACTGCGGCACGCTGGCCTCGACTGCGGCCAGGCGGGCATCGGCGCGGACCACATCCAGCTCGTTGCCCACCCCGGCATCGCGCAGGGTTTCGGTGATGCCACGGGAATCCTGCTGGGTCTTCAGGTTGGCCAGGGCGATCTTCTCGCGCAGCTGGGCGCCGCGCAGTTGGCCGTAGGCGTCCACCAGTTCGGCGATCAGGCTGACCTGCAACTGCTGCAGGTCGGCCTGGGCCGCGGCTTCCTGGGCTTCGCTGGCTTCCAGTTGGCGCTGGATGCGGCCGAACAGGTCCAGTTCCCAGGCCATGTCCAGGCCCAGGTCGTAGCGCTCGCTATTGACCCGGTCCTCGGTCTGGCCGGGAATCTGGCCCTTGCCGAGGTTGCTGCTGGCACGGCTGGTCACGGTGGGGAGGGCGTCGTTGTCGACGTCTTCGCGGATCGAGCGCGCGGCCTTGAGGCGGGCGAAGGCTACCCGCAGGTCACGGTTGCCGTTGAGCGACTGGCTCACCAACTGGTCCAGCACCGGGTCTTCGAACTGGTGCCACCAGGCGCTTTCGAAGCGGTTGCGGTCCAGGCCGGCCTGGCCGTCGGCGGCGGCCAGGTGGGCGGCGGCGGTGTCCGGGGTCTTGTAGTCCGGGCCCACGGCGCAGGCGCTCAGGGCCAGCACCAGCAGGCTCGGCAGCCACAATTTGCTTGCAGTCATCGATACGCGGTTCATGCGTGTTTCTCCAGCGTCGGCAGCCGCGCGGCCTTGCGCGCCTGGCTGCGTTCGACGTAACGACGGATCAGAACAAAGAACACCGGGGTCAGCAGCAGGCCGAAGATGGTCACCCCGATCATCCCGGAGAACACCGCCACGCCCATGGCATGACGCATTTCCGCACCGGCACCGGAGGAGAACACCAGCGGTACCACACCCATGATGAAAGCGAACGAGGTCATCAGGATCGGCCGCAGACGCAGGCGGCAGGCTTCCAATACCGCAGCCAGCGGGTCGAGCCCTTCGGCTTGCTTGTCCTTGGCGAACTCGACGATCAGGATCGCGTTCTTGCACGCCAGCCCCACCAATACGATCAAGCCGATCTGGGTGAAGATGTTGTTGTCGCCACCGGACAGGATCACCCCGGTAATCGCCGACAGCAGGGTCATCGGCACGATCAGGATCACCGCCAGCGGCAGGCTCCAGCTTTCGTACTGGGCGGCCAGCACCAGGAAGGCCAGCAGCACGCAGAGCGGGAAGACGAACAGCGCGGTGTTACCGGCAAGGATCTGCTGGTAGGTCAGCTCGGTCCATTCGAAGGTCATGCCGTTGGGCAGTTCTTCCTTCAACAGTTTCTCCATGGCTTTTTCCGCCTGGCCGGAGCTGTAGCCCGGGGCTGCGGCACCGTTGATCTCGGCGGTGATGAAGCCGTTGTAGTGCATCACGCGGTCAGGCCCGGAGGTGTCGCTGACCTTGATGAAGGTCGCCAGCGGGATCATCTCGCCCTGGTTGTTGCGTACCTTCAACTGGCCGATCTGCTCGGCGTCGAGGCGGAACTGCTGCTCGGCCTGGACGTTGACCTGGTAGGTGCGGCCAAAGCGGTTGAAGTCGTTGGCGTACAGCGAACCCAGGTAGATCTGCAGGGTGTCGAAGATATCGTTGATCGCCACGCCGTGGGTCTTGGCCTTCTCGCGGTCGATGGCGGCATCCACCTGCGGCACGTTGACCTGGTAGCTGGTGAACAGCCCGGCCAGCTCCGGCACGTTGTGGCTCTTGGCGATGACGTTCTGCACTTCCTTGTACAGCGCTTCGTAACCCAGGTTGCCGCGGTCCTCGATCTGCAGGCGGAAACCGCCGATGGTGCCCAGCCCCTGTACCGGCGGCGGCGGGAAGATGGCGATGTAGGCGTCCTGGATATCGGCGAACTGCGCGTTCAGCGCGGCGGCGATGGCGCCGGCCGACTGGCTCGGGTCCTTGCGCTCGTCGAACGGCTTGAGCGGGGTGAACACGATGCCGCTGTTCGGGCTGTTGGTGAAACCGTTGATCGACAGGCCGGGGAAGGCTACCGAGTCGGCCACGCCAGGTTGCTTCAGGGCGATCTCGCTCATCTTCTTGATCACCGCCTCGGTGCGGTCGAGGCTGGCCGCGTCCGGCAACTGGGCGAAGGCCACCAGGTACTGCTTGTCCTGGGCCGGAACGAAGCCGGTCGGGGTGGACGAGAAGCCGAGGTAGGTCAGGCCCATCAAGCCGGCGTAGACGAACAGCGCCACGCCGCTGCGGCGGATGACCCGGCCGACGGTGCCGACATAGCTATGGCTGGCACGCTCGAAGAAGCGGTTGAATGGACGGAACAGCCAGCCACCCAGAAGGCGCTCCAGCAGCAGGGAGAAACGGTCCTTCGGCTCGTGATGGCCCTTGAGCAATACGGCAGCCAGGGCCGGCGACAGGGTCAGCGAGTTGAAGGCCGAGATCACCGTGGAAATCGCGATGGTCAGGGCGAACTGCTTGTAGAACTGCCCGGTAAGACCGGAGATGAACGCGGCCGGCACGAACACCGCGCACAGCACCAGGGCGGTGGCGATGATCGGCCCGGTCACTTCGCCCATGGCCTTTTGCGTGGCTTCCAGCGGCTTGAGGCCGAGCTCGATATTACGCTCGACGTTCTCTACCACGACGATGGCGTCGTCCACCACGATACCGATGGCCAACACCAGGCCGAACAGCGACAGGGCGTTGAGCGAGAAGCCGAACAGGTGCATGACCGCGAAGGTACCGATCAGCGACACCGGTACGGCCACCAGCGGGATGATCGAGGCGCGCCAGGTCTGCAGGAACAGGATCACCACCAGCACCACGAGAATCAGCGCTTCGAACAGGGTATGCACCACCGCCTCGATCGAGCCGCGAACGAACACGGTCGGGTCGTAGACGATGCTGTAGTCCATGCCTTCGGGGAAGCTCTGCTTCAGCTCGGCCATCTTCGCCCGCACTTCGTCGGAGATCTCGATGGCGTTGGAGCCGGGACGCTGGAAGATCGGGATGGCCACCGCCGGCTGGTTGTTCAGCAGCGAACGCAGGGCGTACTGGCTGGAGCCCAACTCGACGCGAGCGATGTCCTTCAGGCGAGTGATCTCGCCGTCACTGCCTGCGCGAATGATGATGTTCTCGAACTCTTCCTCGCTGACCAGACGGCCCTGGGTGTTGACCGACAGCTGGAAGCTGGTGGCATTCGGCGCGGGTGGCGCACCGAGCTGGCCGGCGGCGACCTGGCGGTTCTGTTCGCGAATGGCGGTGACCACGTCGCTGGCGGTCAGGTTGCGCGAGGCGGTCTTGTTCGGATCGAGCCAGACCCGCAGCGAGTAGTCGCCCATGCCGAACAGCTGCACATCGCCGACGCCACCGAGGCGCGCCAGCTCGTCCTTGATGTTGAGGATGGCGTAGTTGGACAGGTAGAGCATGTCGTAGCGGTTATCCGGCGAGGTCAGGTGCACGACCATGGTCAGGTCGGGCGAGGCCTTGTCGACGGTGATACCGATGCGCGTCACTTCCTCCGGCAGCTTGGGCTGGGTCCGGGTCACGCGGTTCTGCACCTGGACCTGGGCGTTGTCCAGGTCGGTACCGAGGGCGAAGGTGATGGTCAGGGTCAGCTTGCCGTCGGCAGTGGACTGCGAGGACATGTACAGCATGTTCTCGACACCGGTGATGGCCTGTTCCAGCGGCGCGGCGACGGTCTCGCCGATCACCTTGGGGTTGGCGCCGGGGAAGTTGGCGCGCACCACCACGGTGGGTGGCACCACTTCCGGGTATTCGCTGATCGGCAACTGGAACAGCGAGATGGCGCCGGCGATCAGGATCAGCAGCGACAGCACGGCGGCGAAGATCGGCCGGGTGATGAAGAACTTGGAAAAATTCATTGTCGTCGTCCCTTAACCGCGTGGGGTCGCGGCGCTGGCGAGCTTGACCGCGGCCTTGCCGTTATCGGCAGGCTGACGGTTGGCGGCTTCCAGGGCCTGGCGCTGTTGGGCGAGGGCAGCGAGGGTGGCTTCGCTGGCCATCGGCGTTTCTTCAGGAGTGACCGGCGAACCGGGGCGAACCCGTTGCAGGCCCTTGACCACGATGCGGTCGTCCTTGCTCAGACCGGAGCGGACGATGCGCAGGCCTTCCAGTTTCGGACCCAGCTCCACCGGGCGGTAGGCCGCGTTGTTGTCCTTGTCCATGACCAGCACGAACTTCTTGCCCAGGTCGGTACCGACCGCTTCGTCGTTGATCAGCATGGCGTCGTAGGTGGCGCTGCCGACCAGCTTCAGACGCGCGTACAGGCCGGGGGTGAACTGGCCGTCGCGGTTGTCGAACACGGCGCGGCCGCGGATGGTGCCGGTCTTCGGGTTGACCTGGTTGTCGACGAAGTTCATCTGGCCCAGGTGCGGGTTGCCGGTTTCGTTGGACAGGCCCAGGTAAACCGGGGTGCTCTGGCCGCGCTGGCCGTCGCGGGCCAGTTGGGTGTACTTGAGGTAGACGCGCTCGTCGGCATCGAAGTAGGCGTAGACGCGATCGGTGGAGACCACGCTGGTCAGCGCGGTGACATCGGCGGTGACGATATTGCCGGCGGTGAACTGGGCGCGGCTGACCCGGCCACTGATCGGTGCCGTGACGCGGGTGAAGCTCAGGTTCAGCTTGGCCAGGTCCAGTTGTGCCTGGATCGCTGCGACGCCGGCACGGGCTTCGGCGGCGGCGCTGGTGCGTGACTCGGCCAGCTCGGCGGAAATCGCGTTGCTGTTGCGCAGGCGTTCGCCGCGCTGGGCTTCGTTTTCCGAGCGGATGGCGGTGGCGCGGGCTTGTTGCAACTGGGCTTCGAGGCGGCGGACCTCGGCCTGGAACGGACGCGGGTCGATCTGGAACAGCAGGTCGCCTTTCTGCACCTGGGCGCCTTCGGTGAAGGCCACCTGGTCGATCTGGCCGGAGACCCGGGGACGGACCTCGACGGTTTCCGGCGCTTCGAGGCGACCGGTGAACTCGTCCCATTCATTGATCGGCTGCTCGATCACCTTGGCCACGCTGACCTTCGGCGCCTGAGGGGCCTGCACGGCTTCCGGGGTACGGCCGCAGGCACTCATTACCAGAAGGGCCAACGCGGCAAGGGGGTAACGCAAGGGTTTGAGTGACTGCTCCATGGAGAACTCCGCCAATGTATTGATAGTGGGCGGATTCTGCGTTCAGGCGCGGGTGGCGACGAATCGAACGAAGCGAAGGTGACTATCACGGGCAATGATAGAAGTCGGGTTTTATCGTCTGGCGTTGATAGTTGGGTGTTGTGTTGTTCATGCGGGCCTCATCGCCGGCAACGCCGGCTCCCACAGGTATCGCGTACACCGCTGAACCTTG
>NZ_JBMDIJ010000066.1:0-33584 GCF_057808595.1 Pseudomonas sp. FG98
CGGCCTGTGGCTTCATGGCTGATCTGAAGTTGTGTAGATACCTATGCAGCGATGAGGCCCTAAAGACCAGCACAAAATAAAAAAACCGGCACCAGGGCCGGGTTTCGAATAGGTCAGGGTCTTAGCCCTTCTTCACCGGGTTGGCCCGGCTGTTTTCCAGCTCGCGACAGGCCTGCTGGATCATTTGCTCGGTGATCGGGATCTCGCGACCTTGTGCGTCGATGATCGAACCGCATACCGGCACAGGCTGGGTCGGGCGCTGTTGCGGGGGGCTGCTATGCTGCAAGCTCATTTCCTGTCTCCTCATCAGGTGGCTAGCCTAGATTAATCGCGCGTGATGACCAGGCTATGACAACTCCCTTGGCTGTCTCATCATGCGAACGGACAGTCCAACAGAAAGTTCAGCCGAGAACCAGCGCTACTTTAGATCGATCCGCTCTAATGCCTGCGGCGCTTTGCGGTAATACCGGTCGTGCATGACCTTTCGCCGGTGGCGGGTGTAGTCTGCGTGACTGATCCGACAGACGGCAGCCTCCATGCTCAATCCGCTTTCTTCCCGTCAGCGTCAGGCCCTGCGCCTGGCCTGGCGCTTTGTCCGCCCTTATCGCCAGCAATCGCTGTTTGCCTTGCTGGCCCTGATAGTCACCGCCGGCATCACCTTGTCCATGGGGCAGGGCATTCGCCTGTTGGTGGACCAGGGCTTCGTCACCCGTTCGCCTGACCTGCTGGGGCAGTCCATCGCCTTGTTCATGGGCCTGGTGCTGGCCCTGGCGGTGGGGACGTTCACCCGTTTCTACCTGGTGTCGTGGATCGGCGAGCGAGTGGTGGCCGATATCCGCCAGCAGGTGTTCGATCACCTGATCAGCCTGCATCCCGGCTTTTTCGAGAACAACCGCAGCTCGGAGATCCAGTCGCGCCTGACCGCCGATACCACGCTGCTGCAATCGGTGATCGGCTCGTCGCTGTCGCTGTTTCTGCGCAATGCCTTGATGGTGCTGGGCGGCATCGTGCTGCTGTTTGTCACCAACCCCAAGCTGACCAGCATCGTGGTCCTCGCCTTGCCCCTGGTGCTGGCGCCGATCCTGGTGTTCGGTCGCCGCGTGCGCAGCCTGTCGCGGCAGAGCCAGGATCGCATTGCCGATGTCGGCAGCTATGTCGCCGAGACCCTCGGTCAGATCAAGACGGTGCAGGCCTACAACCATCAGGCGCGGGACCGCCAGCGTTTCGGCGAGACCGTGGAGGCGGCCTTTGCCACGGCGCGCAAGCGCATTGCCCAGCGTGCCTGGCTGATTACCCTGGTGATCGTCCTGGTGCTGGGGGCGGTGGGGGTGATGCTGTGGGTCGGCGGCATGGATGTGATCGCCGGGCGCATTTCCGGCGGCGACCTGGCGGCGTTCGTGTTCTACAGCCTGATCGTCGGCAGCGCTTTCGGCACCCTTAGCGAGGTGATCGGCGAGCTGCAGCGTGCCGCCGGGGCCGCCGAGCGCATCGCCGAGCTGCTGGCTGCGCGCAGCGAGATCCTTGCCCCGGTGGCGGGCGGGGTGAAACTGCCCGAGCGGGTGCGCGGCGAGCTGCAACTGGAGGGTGTGCGCTTCGCCTATCCGTCGCGGCCCAATCGCCCGGCCATCGACGGTCTGGACCTGCATGTGGAGCCTGGCCAGACCCTGGCTCTGGTGGGGCCCTCCGGTGCGGGCAAGTCGACCCTGTTCGACCTGCTGCTGCGTTTCTACGATCCGCAGCAAGGCCGCATCCTCCTTGATGGCCAGCCCCTGACCGAACTCGATCCCCAGGACCTGCGTCGCCACTTCGCCCTGGTGGCGCAGAACCCGGCGCTGTTCTTCGGCACGGTGGAGGACAACATCCGTTATGGCCGCGCCGATGCCAGCCTGGCCGAGGTCGAGGCCGCCGCGCGCAGTGCCCATGCCCACGAGTTCATCCTGCAACTGCCCGAGGGTTACCAGACCCATCTCGGCGACGCCGGCCTCGGCCTTTCCGGTGGCCAGCGCCAGCGTCTGGCGATCGCCCGGGCGTTGCTGGTGGACGCGCCGATCCTGCTGCTGGACGAAGCCACCAGCGCCCTTGATGCGCAGAGCGAGCACCTGATACAGCAGGCCCTGCCGACCTTGATGGCGGGGCGCACCACCCTGGTCATCGCCCATCGCCTGGCTACCGTGCAGCATGCCGACCGCATTGCGGTGATCGAGAACGGGCGGGTGGTGGCCATTGGTACTCATCGCCAGCTGATTGCGGAAAACCCGCTATACGCACGTCTGGCCGCCTTGCAGTTCGGCCCGGAGTAGAGCACGCACCGGGCTTTTTACAGTTATGTGACAGGCAAGGGTGAAATTGTCACATTTCTGTAGCAATGCCCTGAGAGTATCCACTTCAGCTGTTGCGTAAATGCTCGATGCAGTTGGCTGCCGTCGCCTGATGGCAGCTTTTTTTTGCCTGCGAATCGACGACATGGATGTCTTTGGTTGGCCTCTTTTCAGCCGCCGCTCTTATCCCTTGCTCAGAGATTCTGCCGATGTCCTTGCGTACCTCCCTGCGAATGCAAATCCTCGCCCTGCTCGCCGGCAGCCTGCTGGCGATGTTGTTGATCGCCCTGGTCTGCTTCCGCCTGCTATCGGCCAGCGTCGATGGCTACAGCCAACTGGTCGGCGGCCCGCTGCATGCCTCGCAACAGATCGATGAAGCCAACCTGCAATTCAAGATCCAGGTCCAGGAATGGAAGAACGTGCTGCTGCGCGGCAAGCAACCGGCCGATCTGGACAAGTACTGGCAGCAGTTCCAGAGCCAGGAGCGACTGGTCCAGGACATCCTCGGTCGTCTGGTCCAGGACAGCGCCGGCGATCCGGCGCTGCATGGCAGCCTGAGGCAGTTGCAGGACAGTCATCGCCAGTTGGGCCAGGCCTATGCCCGCGGGCGCGAGGCGTTTCTCGCCGCAGGTGCTGACCCGGCGGCGGGGGATCTGGCGGTCAAGGGCGTGGACCGTGCTGCCAGCGAGCAGATGAGTGCCTTGGTCACGCAACTGCGCGCCGCCGCCGCTGGCCAGGCCGATGAGCTGAGCCAGCAGGCGCAGCGCACCGTGTGGCTGGGCCTGCTGGTGATGCTCGGTTCGGCCCTGGCGATTGGCGTACTCAGCCTGTGGCTGGTCAACCGCAGCCTGATCGCGCCGGTCCGCCGTCTGATCGAATACGTCGCCCATCTCAGCCAGGGCCGTTTCGATGCCCGTGTCGCCAGCGATCGCCAGGATGAGCTGGGGCGCCTGGCCGTGGCCGCCAACACCCTGCGCGACTTCCTTTCGGAAACCGTCGGCCGTCTGCAGGACAACGCCGGCGAACTGGAAAACGCCAGTGGCGATCTGCGCAAGCTGGCCGGCGGTATGGCCCGGGGCACCGACGACCAGTTCCAGCGCACCGACCAGGTGGCCACGGCGATGCACCAGATGTCCGCCACCGCCCAGGAAGTCGCCCGCCACGCCGCCGAGGCGGCCAAGGCGGCGGACGACGCCGATCATGGTGCCCAGGCCGGCGAGCAGGTGATGCAGGCGACCATCGACACCATCGCCCGGGTCAACCAGGAAATCACCGGCACCGCCGAGGTGATCCGCCATCTGGAGCAGGACAGCGGGCGCATCGGCAAGGTGCTCGAAGTCATCCGCGGGATCGCCGAGCAGACCAACCTGCTGGCCCTCAATGCGGCGATCGAGGCGGCGCGTGCTGGCGAGGCCGGGCGCGGCTTCGCGGTGGTTGCCGACGAAGTGCGCAATCTGGCCCAGCGCACGGCGTCGTCGATTGCCGAGATCAACCAGATCATCAGCGCCGTGCAGTCCGGCGCGGTGGAAGCGGTGAAAGCGATCGAAGCCGGGCAGGCGCGCAGCGAGGAGGGCACCGAGCAGGTCCAGCGTGCCGGCGCCATGCTTCAGCGCATCACCCTGGCGGTGGAGGCGATCCGCGATATGAACCGGCAGATCGCCACGGCGGCGGAAGAGCAGACCAGCGTCGCCGAGGATATCTCGCGCAACCTGGTGGAAATCACCCGGATCGCCACCGACAACCAGGAGGCCGTACAGCGCACCGAGCGTGCCGGGCATCGCTTGCATGAGCTGTCCGGACAGTTGGGTGAAGTGACCGCACGCCTGAGTGCCTGATTTTTCCGCCAAACCCAGGGGGAAATCCGCCACCTGGTGACCTATTGGTCGCTATTGGTGGCGGAATCCCGCCAAAAAAACCGTCGAATATGGGGTGCGACCATGCGCCTCGCCTATTAGCCATTGGTCGCCGAAAAGTTGGCCTGCTTCGTGCTTAAGCAGGCCGGCGCGGGTCACGGCCCGCCTTGCAAGACCATGGGCTGCCAAAGCAGCCACGGCAAAAAGACCGCACCCCGCATCGAAGCTATCCCAGCCACCCGCCAGCATCCGGCCCCGGCACCCGCATTCCGGGCCGTGGCATGTCTGGACCTCGTGTGAGCAGAACCATAAAAGCAGGGCGTGCACCCGGGCGCGGCGGTCAGGCCAATACCTTCACTTCAATTGGATTGAATTATGAAAAAAATCCTTTTGGCGCTCCTGTGCCTGAGCGTCATTGGTTGCTCCAAGCCCAGTGAACCGGAAAAGACCGTCGACGTGCTGCTGATCGGCGGCGGCATCATGAGTGCCAGCCTCGGCACCTACCTGCACGAACTGCAACCTGACTGGTCGATCAATATCTACGAGCGCATGGACCAGGTCGCCGAAGAAAGCTCCAACGCTTGGAACAACGCCGGTACCGGCCATTCCGCCTTCTGCGAGCTGAACTACACCAGCGAAGCCGCCGACGGCACCATGGATATCAGCAAGGCCGTGGGCATCAACGAGCAGTTCGAGATCTCCAAGCAGTTCTGGTCCTACCAGGTCGAGCAGAAAGTCCTCAATAACCCGAGCTCGTTCATCAACAACGTGCCGCACATGAGCTTCGTCTGGGGTGACAAGAACGTCGAGTTCCTCAAGAAGCGCCACGCCGCCCTGCAGCACAGCTCGCTGTTCCGTGGCATGGAGTACTCCGAGGACCACGCACAGATCGCCAAGTGGGTACCGATCGTCATGGAAGGCCGTGCCGCCGACCAGAAGATCGCCGCGACCCGCATGAACATCGGTACTGACGTCAACTTCGGCGAAATCACTCGCCAACTGGTGGGCTCGCTGACCAAGAGCGACAAGGTCAGCCTGAACCTGCGCCACGAAGTCCGTGACATCAAGCGCAATGCCGACAACACCTGGACCGTGGTGGTCGCCGACCTTGGCAACAAGGGCGTGGAAACCAGCGTCAAGGCCAAGTTCGTGTTCATCGGTGCCGGTGGTGGCGCCCTGAAACTGCTGCAGAAGTCGGGCATTCCGGAAGCCGAAGGCTATGCCGGCTTCCCGGTCGGTGGCCAGTTCCTGATGACCGACAACCAGGCCATCGTTTCCCGGCACAAGGCCAAGCTGTACGGCAAGGCGTCGGTCGGTGCGCCGCCGATGTCGGTACCGCACCTCGACACCCGCATCATCGACGGCAAGGAAGTGCTGCTGTTCGGTCCGTTCGCGACCTTCTCCACCAAGTTCCTGAAAAACGGTTCGCTGCTGGACATGTTCGCTGCGCTGAACACCCACAACATCGGCCCGATGACCCACGCCGGTATCGATAACATCGACCTCAGCACCTACCTGATGGGCCAGCTGATGCTCAGCTTCGACGACCGCATGAATGCCCTGCGCGAGTACTTCCCGAACGCGAAGAACGAAGACTGGAAACTGCTGCAGGCTGGCCAGCGCGTGCAGATCATCAAGAAAGATCCGGCACTGGGCGGCATCCTGCAGTTTGGTACCGAAGTGGTGGCTTCCGCCGATGGCTCCATCGCCGCGCTGCTGGGCGCTTCGCCAGGCGCTTCGACTGCCGCGCCGATCATGCTCAGCGTGCTGGAAAAGACCTTCAAGGACCGCATCAAGAGCCCTGAATGGCAGGCCAAGCTGAAGGAAATCGTGCCGACCTACGGCCAGAAGCTGAACAACAACCTTGAGCTGACCAACCAGACTCGCCAGTGGACCAGCGAGCGCCTGGGCCTGACCTTCGTTCCGGTACTGCCGGAAGAGCAGGCCGTGGCTGAGCCGGTGGCCGTTCAGTAAGGCTTCAGGGCCTCATCGCTGGCAACGCCAGCTCCCACAAGGTGCGCGTGCACCGATGAATCTGTGGGAGCCGGCGTTGCCGGCGATGAGGCCAGGTCAGTCAGCGCAACGCTGACAGACTCACCCCGCTATCAGTGCTTCTTCTTGCCCAGGTGATTGCCCAGCGCACCACCGGCGGCACCGCCAACCCCCGCCCCGATTGCAGCGCCAGTGCTGCCACCCAGCTTGTCGCCCAACAGCGAACCGCCCGCCGCACCCAGGCCACCACCTACGGCTGCCTTGGTCTTGTTGCCTTTCTGCGCCGCCACGGCGCTGCCCGCTGCACCACCGACACCGGCACCGATGGCCGCACCGGTCTTGCCACCGATCTGTTGGCCGACCACGTTACCCAGGGCACCACCCAGGCCGCCGCCGAGAGCGGAGGTGCCATCGCCGGCAACGGCGGCTTGTGCGAACAGCAGGCCCAGGGTGACGGCGGCAAAAATCTTGCGCATGTAGAACGACCTCAAGAAAAAACGTGCCTTCAGGCACGCGAAACGGAGCCGTGTGGCTCCAGGAAAAGGAACTGGGGGACAGACGCGACAAAGCCCGCGATGGGCGGGCTTTGACGATGAGCGATTTGGTCGGAGAGACAGGATTCGAACCTGCGGCCTTCTCGTCCCGAACGAGACGCGCTACCTGGCTGCGCTACACTCCGATGAAGAAAATTCTACTCAAAAATCTTGCTTCGACAAGCCCCCAATTCAGACAGATCGGGGGCTTTTTCCGAAGAGGCTTACAGCTCTTTGACGGTGCGGATCTGGTCCTTGTTGACCCGGGTGCGCTTGCCGTCCAGTTGTTCGAATTCGTAGAAACCGGAGTCGTCATCGTATTTCGGGGTGTCGACCGCCTGGATTTCGCGCCCGTCGTTGAGGGTGATCACGGTAGGCGTGGAGCAGCCGGCCAGGGCGCCAAGACCGAGAGCGAGGAGGAATGCGGGAAGGGTCCGTTGAATCATGGGTAAATCTCCAATTAAGTGAGGCCGTATAACTCGTTAAGACGCAAACAGTTACAGCAAGTTCCTTGCGAGGTTGAGCGTAGCGTTTATTCGACGCATTGATCGGGCTCAATGCGTCGCCGGGTTGCCCGCGCGGGGTAGCCTTGCCCTGTGATATAACTCCGGCCATTCCCTCGTTCAACGGACCTCATGCCATGAAAGCCAAGGCAGACGCGCCCTTCGTGCCGCTCAACATCGCCGTGCTGACTGTCAGCGATACCCGCACCTTCGAAACCGACACCTCCGGCCAGGTCTTCGTCGACCGCCTGACCGAGGCCGGGCACCTCCTTGCCGCACGGGTCCTGCTCAAGGACGACCTGTACAAGATCCGCGCCCAGGTCGCCACCTGGATTGCCGATGACAGCGTGCAGGTGGTGCTGATCACCGGCGGCACCGGTTTCACCGGCCGCGACAGCACGCCGGAAGCGGTGGCCTGCCTGCTGGACAAGCAGGTCGATGGCTTCGGCGAACTGTTCCGGCAGATTTCCCTGGCCGATATCGGCACTTCCACCGTCCAGTCCCGCGCCCTGGCCGGCCTGGCCAACGGCACCCTGGTGTGCTGCCTGCCGGGTTCGACCAATGCCGTGCGCACCGGCTGGGACGGCATCCTCGCCGAGCAACTGGACAACCGCCATCGTCCGTGCAATTTCGTCCCGCACCTGAAGCAGGCCGCGCCCTGCGAAAGCCGTGGCTGAGGCGCCGGCGGCCAAGCCGCTGATGCCGGTGGAGGCGGCGCTGGAGCATCTGCTGGCGCTCGCCGAGGCGGCACCGATCACCGAGGTCGAAGAGGTCGGTCTGGCCGATGCCGAGGGCCGGGTGCTGGCCGTCGACCTGCATGCCACCCTCGATCTGCCGCCCTGGCCGAACAGTGCCATGGACGGCTATGCCTTGCGTGTCGCCGACTGGACCGGCGAACCGCTGCCAGTGAGCCAGCGCATTTTTGCCGGTCAGGCGCCGGAGCCGCTGCAGCCGGGAACCTGCGCGCGGATCTTCACCGGCGCACCGGTACCCGAAGGCGCCGACTGCGTCGAGATGCAGGAAAACGCCGAAGTCCTGGATGATCAGCGGGTACGCTTCACCGAGGCCTTGCTCACGGGGCAGAACATCCGCCCGCAAGGCCAGGAAACCCGTGCCGGCGAACTGGTGCTGGTGGCCGGCACCCGCCTTGGTCCGATCGAACTGGGCCTGGCGGCAACCCTGGGGTATGCCGCTGTCGGCGTGGTACGGCGGGTGAAGGTGGCGGTGCTGTCGACCGGCGACGAACTGGTCGAACCGGGCCTGCCGCTGGGGCCAGGGCAGATCTACAACAGCAACCGCCGCCTGCTGTGCAGCTGGCTGCAACGCCTGGGCTGCGAGGTGGTGGATGGCGGCATCCTGCCGGACAACCTGGAGCTGACCCGGCAGCGCCTGGGCGGGCTGGGTGTGGTGGACCTGATCCTGTCCACCGGTGGGGTTTCGGTGGGCGAGGCGGACTATCTCGGCATCGCCCTGCGTGAGGCGGGTGAGCTGGCCCTGTGGAAGCTGGCGATCAAGCCGGGCAAGCCGCTGACCGTCGGTGCCTACAACGGCGTGCCGGTGATCGGCCTGCCAGGCAACCCGGCCTCGACCCTGGTGACCTTCGGCCTGCTGACCCGGCCTTATCTGTTGCGCCGCCAGGGCGTACAGGAGGTCAAGCCATTGCAGTTCGCGGTGCCGGCGGGGTTCGACTGGCCCAAGGCGGGCAATCGCCGCGAATACCTGCGGGCGCGGATGGAGCAGGGCAGGGCGCTGATCTACCGCAACCAGAGTTCCGGCGTGCTGCGCAGCGCGGCCTGGGCCGAGGGGTTGGTGGAGGTGCTGGAAGGCACTACGCCGATGCAGGGGGATATCGTCCAGTTCATTCCCTTGAGCGAGTTGCTTGGCTGAAGGTTTTCAATGGGCTCTATGGGCCTCATCGCTGGCAAGCCCCCACAAGGTTCGGTGTGTGCGGGACTTGTGGGAAGCTGGCTTGCCAGCGATGGGCATAGGTATCTACACAACTTCAGATCAGCCATGAAGCCACAGGCCGCCGAGTACCTGTGGGAGCGGCTGTTAGCCGCGATTGGCCGCAAAGCGGCCATGAAACCTGTGCCCTCGGTGCGTCAGGCAGGTCTGGGACTCAGGTTTTACGACGGCTTCGCCGCCGATCGCGGCTAACAGCCGCTCCCACAAAGTTCGTGTTGCGCCTAATTGAGATGTGTAGATACCCATGCAGCGATGGGGCCATGGAGATCACCACAAGATGTTCACGAGAACGGCATCACCACGTTCCCCACCTCGACCGGCCGATTCACCAGGCGCTGATGCACCCCCTCCAGTTGCTGCGCCGCCACGCTCCAGTCATGCCGCTCGCGCACGAAGGCCCGGCCGGCTTCCGCCAACTGTCGCATCCGTTGCGGGTGACTGAGCAGGCGGGTCAGGGTCAGCGCCAGGTCATCGCTGTCATCGCCCTCGAGATAATGCTCCCCGCGCTTCACCTGAAGTCCCGATACGCCTTCCCGTGTGGTCACTACCGGCAGTCCTGCGGCCATCGCTTCCAGCAGCTTGACCTTGCATCCGCCCGCCTGGCGCAGCGGCGCGAAAAACACCGCCGATAGCCGTTGCAACTCACGCAGGTCCGGGAGATACCCCACCCACTCGATCCGCGGGTCGTTCCAGTGCAAGCGCCATTGCTCCGGCAGGGCATGCCCGACGATGGCCAGGCGCACCGCCGGGTTGGCCTGCCAGACCTGCGGCATGATGTCTTCCAGCGCCCATTCGATGGCCTGGCGGTTGGCGCAGTGCTCGAAGTTGCCGACGAACAGCAGGCGCTGGCTGTGCGGGGCGAAATCGATGTGCTGGTAGTGCGCGCAGTCGACGCCGTTGACCACCACCTGGCTGGGTTTGCCGGTCAGGCGGCTGATTTGCTCGGCATCGCAGGGGCTGACCACGACCACCTCGCTGGCCTGTTTCAGCACCCGGGTTTCCCAGCGCCGATAGCGCCAGCCGTCGAAGCTGTTGAAGGGCCGCAGCCACAGCGGCAGACGGTCCTGGCAGGCGGCGCCCTTGCACCATTCCACCTGGTGTTCGCTGACGATGAATGGCAGCCCGCTGGCCTGCAGGGCTCGCTCGAAGGGCTGGAAGCTGTAGCTGTGTTCGATCTGGATCACATCCCACTGCTCTTCCAGCAGCTTTTCGAACTGGTGGCGCAGATGGGGTGCCAGGCCATTGATGCAGGCGCGCATCGGGTAGCCGGCGGAGACCGCTGCCAGTCCGTTCAGCGGGCTGTGCAGGGCGCGCCGCGGCAATACGATCAAGCGTTCGACCAGTGGCGTCAGTGCCTCGCGCGCGGCATCGCCGAGGGGCACCTTGGATTGGCTCAGCAGGGTGATCCGGTGACCGCGCTGGGCCATGCCGCGCAGGAGATTGAACTGACGGGATTTGCTGCCACTGGTGGTGGGCCAGGGGAGGTAGGGCAGTGTCCAGAGTACGCGCATGACACTTCCTCGCGCTGCGTTGCTGAAGGATGTCAATAAAATGGCCTTTCGGAATTTTCCTTGAGATTTGGCCAATTATTTGTCGAAGCATGGTCGCGCCTGCGGGATTTTTCCACGCCGTTCGTAAGACCGTACAACTTTTCCCAGGCTGCGATGGTCGAGATAGGCAATCGAGAATCCGCTGGGGAGGGGAATATCCATGAGCGAACGCAAAGCGCTGCTGATCCTGCATGGCAAGCAGGCGATGAACGAGGAGGTGCGTGCCGCGGTACAGGACATGCGCGAACGTGGCTGGCAGCTCGATGTGCGCCTGACCTGGGAGGGCGGTGATGCCCAGCGTCTGGTGCAGGAAGCGTTGGCGGCAGGTTATCCACAGCTGATTGCCGGTGGCGGTGATGGCACCTTGCGCGAAGTCACTCACGCCATGGTCCAGGAACAGGGCGACGCCAGCCTGGCCCTGCTGCCCCTCGGGACCGCCAACGACTTCGCCCGTGCTGCAGGCATACCGCTGGAACCGGCGGCGGCGTTGGCGTTGCTGGAAAGCGAGGCGCGGCCGATCGACCTGGGGGAGGTGGATGGCGAGGTGTTTCTCAACATGGGCACGGGCGGCTTTGGCAGCCAGGTTACCGCGCAGACTTCGGAGGACTTGAAGAAGGTCCTTGGCGCCGCTGCCTATCTGTTTACCGGGCTATCCCGCTTTACCGAGCTGAGCGCGGCTTCGGTCAGCCTGGAAGGGCCCGATTTTCGCTGGGAAGGCGAGCTGCTGGCGCTGGGCATCGGCAACGGCCGGCAGGCTGGTGGTGGGCATGTGCTGTGCCCGGACGCGATGATCGACGACGGTCTGCTGGATATCAGCATCCTGCCAGCGCCACAGGAAGTGGTCGGCACCCTGCGCGACCTGCTCAGTGGCGGACTGGGCCTGGACAGCATGTTCATCCGCGCCCGTCTGCCGTGGGTGGAGGTCAAGGGCTCGCAGGGCCTGGACATCAATCTCGATGGCGAACCCTTGCAGGGCGACAGCCTGCGTTTCCGTGCCCTGCCCGGAGCGCTGAACGTGCACCTGCCGGCGGACTCGCCGCTGGTCAGTCGTCGAGGCTGATGATCTGCTCGCGCACGGCGAACAGCACCAGGCCGGCCACGTCGTAGATCTGCAGGCGTTTCATGATCTGCGAGCGATGGGTTTCCACGGTCTTGACGCTCAGGCCGAGGCCGTTGGCGATTTCCCGGGTGGATTTGCCGCGCACGATCAGGCGCAGGATTTCCAGCTGGCGGGCGGTGAGGTTGTGGTTTTCCACGGCTTCCGGCTTCTGCCCGCGCAGCAGGGCCTGGTTGATCACCGTGTGGGCGATGGCCGGGCTCAGGTAGCGCTCGTCGTTGCTCAGGGCGGCGAGGGCCTGCTCCAGCTCGGTGGCCGTGGTGTCCTTGAGCAGGTAGCCGTGGGCACCGCTTTCGAGGGCTTGCATGATCAGGTGCGGATCGGTGTGCATCGACAGGATCAGCACCTTGCAGCGCATGCCTTCCGCCTGCAATTGGCTGAGGGCATCCAGCCCGCCCATGGCGCGCATCGACAGATCGAGGAGGACGATATCCGGATCGAGCTGGCGCACCAGTTCCACCAGCTGGCTGCCGTCGCAGGCTTCGCCCACCACGGTGTAGCCGGGGATGTCGGAAACCAGGGCGCGCACGCCGGCGCGGATCAGGGAGTGGTCGTCAACCAGCAGCAGTTTAAAGGTCATGAAGTCTTACTTGAGTTGGCGCGCTCGCGCGTGCGGGGTGGCCAGGGGAAGAGCGCATCGATCCGCGTGCCTTTGCCCGGGTCGCTGTGGACGGTGAGGCTGCCGTTGAGCAGGTGTGCGCGCTCGGCCATGCCGGCCATGCCGCATTGGCCTTCCCCGCCTGGGTTGGGGGAGGGCAGGAAACCCTGGCCGTCGTCGCTGATCGACAGCGCCAGGCCCTCGGGTTGACGCTGGAAACGCACGATCAGGTTATTGGCCTGTGCGTGGCGCAGCACGTTGGTCACTGCCTCCTGGGTGATACGGAAGGCGGCCATGGCCATGTCTTCCGGGATGCCTTCCAGGCGGCTCTTGCATTCCAGGCTCCAGCGCAGGTCGGTGTTTTCCAGGGTGCGCAGCAGGTGTGCGCGCAGGCTGGCTTCCAGGCCGAGGCTGTTGAGCTGGCGTGGGGCGAGGCTGGTGGCGAGGTTGCGGACATTCGACAGGGTGTCATCGAGGGTGCTGCGCAGGGTGCTGCACTGCTCCTGCAGTGCCTGCGGAATACGGCGTTGCAGCCATTCGGCCTGGAGCTTGGCGGCGGTCAGCAGTTGGCCGATATCGTCATGCAGTTCGCGGCTCAGGCGCTGGCGCTCGGCCTCCTGGACCTTGAGCAGGCGGTCGGCCAGCTCCTGCGGCGACATCAGGATGGACTGCTTGCGCCTGTGGGTTATCCACAGCACCCCGCCAAGACTGAGGGCCTGCAACAGCACCACCACGACCGGCAGTGGTGCGCCGTTCAGATAGCAGACCAGCCCGGCCGTCAGCGACGCCAGGCACAGCAGCACCGCTGCCCGATGCACGAGGGCCACGCCTCGCGGGCAGCGGGTGAAAGTCTTGAGGCTTGAGTACACGGGAAATGAAGCCACTGAAAGATCACTTTTCAAAGCCAGTCCGGGGTTGATTGAAAGGCTTTTAAGGAAGGCCTTCAACAACTTTTATCATCATGTCGCGACAGGGCAGCCAGGCACTTTTTCAGTGCGCTGAAAGCGCCATGTTTCAGCATGGCCAACAGGAGGCTACTGGCTCGGGCGGCGCATGTTATCACTTCGGATCCGATTGGTCGTCGGCTGCGTGGATGGTCCGTCGAGTCAGGTTTTACGGGCTGGTACGGTCGTTCCGTCGAGAGCGGATTCTAGCACTTTGCCACTACTGTTGGCGACTTTGAACTTTGCTTGAAGGGGTGCATCTGCTGTTTCCGTATTGATCGAGTTGTATGGAAAGAGGCTGCTTAGTTGCCGCTTAGTGTGCTTTGGCTGTTCCGCGGCTTTCTCACGGCTTTCTCATGGAAAAAATACTGCGATATGTATGCCAGTTATGTTTTCCAGAGCGGCTTAGTTGGACTTTGGTTGTATACGATCAGTTGCCCGGATGCTGCGCCAGAGGCCTTGGCGCAGGGCTGTCGGGCCGCCTCAAACCATTTGGTCGCAGGATTGCGCGGTGGCGTGCAAGGTGGTTTCCAGGCTGTCGAGCAATTCCCGTTGCTCTTCGGCATCCAGGTTCAGCGTGCCGCTGCCGGGGTCGATCAGTTCGACCTGCCAGGCCAGCAGGCACAGGCAGGCCTCGAGAATGCCCAGGGCCGAGCCGTGCATCTGCTTGCGATGCGCCACCGGGTCGAGCACGGCGCACAGTTGCTCGCAGAAGCCGGCGATCTGCACCTGTTTGCAGGTGTAGGCCTTGTCCCTAAGGGAGGCGAGGGTCTGGATCAGGCAATGGCTGGCATCGGCATCCTCGCCGATCAGCTGAAAATGCTGCAGGCATTCCTGCCCGCGGCTCAACAACTGGTGTGCGTCACCGAGGAAGTCCTGCAACGTACTCAGATCCGGTGTGTCGTTCAGCATCAGTCCGCTCCCACCGAACACGAACGCAAGGCGTCAAGGCAGACGGACGAACGGTCAGGAAGGGAGGCTGGCCACAGCAGTGTGATAGCGAACAAAGGCCTGACTCCATTCATGCATTGAGAATGGCGTCACATTAATGGCTAACGGATATCACGAATATCAGGTCCAACCCGATTGTTGATAAGGGTTTCCCTGATGAGGTTTTACGGGTTGTACCCGTCGTGGTGGGGTATGAGGAAAGGCTGTGAGCAAAGTAAAGCATGATGCTAAAGTGACATCAATGCCCCCGAGCGCTTTTTCTTCAAGGGGTCAAGATGGGGCGCAGATGGCCGATATAAGGCCAATGCTTTTTACTTTTTGCAACAAGCCTGGGGGATTCAATGGCTGGCATTCTCGACACGGTAGACCAAAGGACGCAGTTGGTAGGCGAGAACCGCCTGGAAATCCTGATGTTCCGCCTCGCGGGCCGGCAGTTGTTCGCGATCAACGTTTTCAAGGTGCAGGAAGTCCTGCAACTGCCCAAGCTGACCCTGATGCCACAGCGTCACAGCTTCGTGTGCGGCGTGGTCAACCTGCGTGGCCAGACCCTGCCGGTGATCGACCTGTCCCAGGCGATCGGCATGCGCCCGCTGGAGCCGGGGCCGAACAGTACCATCATCGTCACCGAGTACAACCGTTCCGTGCAGGCGTTCCTGGTGGGTGGCGTCGACCGCATCGTCAACATGAACTGGGAAGCCATCATGCCACCGCCGACCAGCGCTGGCCGCCAGCATTACCTGACGGCAATCAGCAAGGTCGACGAGCAACTGGTCGAGATCATCGATGTGGAGAAGGTGCTCGCGGAGATCGTGCCCTACAACGCCAAGGTGTCCCGCGACAAGCTGGAAGACCCGGTGCTGCGGCGCGCCCAGGGGCGCGAAATCCTGCTGGTGGACGACTCTACCGTGGCCCTTGCCCAGCTACGGGAAACCCTGTCGCAACTCGGGGTCAAGCTGCATGTGGCCAGCGATGGCCTGAAGGCACTGCGCATGCTCAAGGGTTGGGCGGATGCCGGCGAGGATGTCTGCGAGAAGCTGCTGATGGTCTTCACCGACGCGGAGATGCCGGAAATGGACGGCTATCGCCTGACCACCGAGATCCGTGGCGACGCACGCCTGCGCGGCTTGTACGTGGTGCTGCACACCTCGCTGTCGGGCAGCTTCAACGAATCCATGGTGAAGAAGGTCGGCTGCGACAACTTCCTCTCCAAGTTCCAGCCGGATCGCCTGGTGGAAGTGGTGCGCCAGCGCCTGGAGCTGGATGAAGCTACCGCCTGACCGGCATCCGTTCCGGGTGTAAGCTGCTCTCTTTTGCCAGGGAGCATGTTCCATGCGTCTGAGAGCGCTCTATCGTTATCCGCTGAAATCGGGTCAGCCTGAAGTGCTGCAACAATCGCCCTCCGGCCTGCTTGGCCTGGAGGGCGATCGCCGCTGGATGCTGGTGGACGCCGGCAACAACCGTTTCCTGACCCAGCGCGCCTTTCCCCAGATGAGCCAGTTGTCGGCGTTGTACGCTGCCGACGGCGGTCTGCTGCTCGCTGCGGCGGGGCTGCCGACCCTGCATGTGGCCGTGCCGCCGCCCGATGAGGCGCTGCGTGGCGTGACCATCTGGCGCGACACCCTGATGGTGCCGGATGCCGGTGATGCCGCCGCCGAATGGCTGAGTACCTTCATGGAGCGTCCCGTGCGCCTGGTGCATGTGCCGGAGCAGCGTACCCGCTACCTGCCGTCCGGCTATGGCGAAAACAGCGATCGCGTGGCTTTCGCCGATGGGTTCCCGCTGCTGCTGATCGGCCAGGCGTCGCTTGAGGATCTGAGCGAGAAGGTCGGTCGGTCCATGGAAATGCTGCGTTTTCGACCGAACCTGGTGATCGAGGGCGCCGAGCCTTTCGCCGAGGATGGCTGGAAGCGCATCCGTATCGGTCAGCAGACCTTCCGCGTGGTCAAGCCTTGCGGGCGCTGCATCCTCACCACCATCGACCCGGCCAGCGGCGAGCGCAGTCCTGATCGGGAGCCGTTTGCGACCTTGATGAAGTATCGGCAGAAGGAAGGGGAGGCCATGTTCGGGCAGAACCTGGTGGCCGATGGGGAGAGCGTGCTGGAGGTCGGGATGCCGGTAGAGGTGCTGGAGTAGGCTTTCTGCGTTCTTGAGAGCCTCATCGCTGGCAAGCCAGCTCCCACAGGGACCGCGTCGAGCACCGATACTGTGGCAGACCACAGAACCCTGTGGGAGTCGGCTTGCCGACGATAAGGCCAGCACTCACACCATCAATCTGCTTGCCCGCCACCATAGAATCTCCCACAGCGTTCTAGGCCAGCAACAGTATCTGTGCTCGGCGCGGTCCCTGTGGGAGCTGGCATTGCCAGCGATGAGGCCCTCAGCAACACCGTGTCACTGATCGTCGAAATACCGCTCATGCCAATCCACCAACGGTTGCGGTGAGTTGAGCTTCTGCCCGTAGATCACTGCATAAGACAGCACGTTCTGCACGTACTGGCGGGTTTCGTCGAACGGGATCGATTCGACCCAGACATCGAAGCTCAGGTGATCCGCACCGCGCAACCACTGGCGTACCCGTCCCGGCCCTGCGTTATACGCTGCTGAAGCCAGCACCCGGTTGCCATTGAACTGCCCATGCACCTGGCTCAGGTAGGCGGCGCCCAACTGGATGTTCTTGTCCGGATCCAGCACCTGGCTCGGCGACGCCAGCGGAATGCTGAACTTGCGCGCGGTTTCCTTGGCCGTGGCCGGCATCAGTTGCATCAGGCCGCTGGCGCCGACGCTGGAGCGGGCGTCGTCCATGAAGGCGCTTTCCTGACGAGTAATGGCGAAGACCCAGCTCGAATGCAGGCCGCGGACCTTGGCCTCGCGCACCAGGGTGTCGCGGTGGGCCATCGGGAAGCGGATATCCAGGTCGTCCCAGTATTGCGCCTGGCTGATGGTGCGGATGGCCGGGAAGTACCAGCGCAGGTCGTAGGCGATTTTGGCCTGGGCAACCATTTCGTCGCGGTTGAAGTGGCGGCTGACGTGATACCACTCGCGACGCCCGTCGACGATCTGCCCGCGGGCATGGAATTCCAGGGCGCGACGGATACCCGGGGTGTTACGCACCTTGTTCATCAGTTGCTGGCTGATCACCAGCGGCTTGTTGTTCAGCTGGTACGGAGTCTGCGTACGGTCGGCGGCGAGGAAGCCATAGAAGTCGCGCTCGCGGGCAACGGTCTTGTACAGCAGCGGAATCTGCGGATTCTGCGGCTGCGCCAGTTCCAGGCTACGGGCCTGCCAGTAGCGCCAGCGGTTGCTGCTGGCGAGGTCCTGGGGCAGACGCTTGCTCAGCTCGTAGGCGTCTTCCCAGCGACCGAGGCGCAGCAGCAGGCGCATGCGCCATTCGCTGACGGTGTTGTCGCGCAGTTGCGGGTCGTAGCGGGTCATCAGGTCCAGCGCCCGCGGGTCGTAGCGGCGCGCCAGGGTCAGGCCGATCTCGCGGGCGATGGCGACTTTTTCGTCGACCGAGAAGTGCATGCGGTTGGCGTAGTCGTCGAGCAGGGCCATGGCCCGGTCAGGGTCCTGGCGGGCCAGGCGGCGCAGGCCGAGGCTGACCACATCGGACATGGCTTCGTTGGCCGGAGCGAAGCGCGACGGCTGGTTGAGCAGCTCGGGTTTCTGCGCAACATCCACCAGCAGCCGGCCTTCATTGCCGAGGGTCGGCAGAGTTTTTACCAGGCTGTTGGCCAGCGCGTAGTTGCGCGCCTGGGCCGCCAGCTTGGTGCGCAGCCAGCGTTTCTGCTCGGTCAGTTGGCCTTCCGCGGCCCAGCGCTCGAACAGCGCGTCGCAGGCGGCCGGTTGCGATTTGCCCACGGCCCAGAGTTTGTCTGCCGTGGCGTAGCCTTCGGCACGCAGGCCGTGACCCAGCTGGTACTGGCCATTGAGGCAGTCCAGTTCGGTGAAATTCAGTTTCGGGTCGTAGTACTTGACGAAAGGTTGCCAGTCGCCGCGTTCGGCCAGCCAGCGCAACCAGCGCAGCTTCATCCAGTTGGCCTGGGGCAGGTCGCCGTTCTTCGCCAGGAACGCTTCGATCTCGGCGTTGCTCGCGCTTTTCAGGCGCGCGGTCAGCTCGTCGTAGGCCAGGTAGGGTTCCAGGGGGTAGTCCTGCAGGGCGGCGGCATAGCGTTGGTACGGACCGCTGTCGCCCTTGGCCAGCGCGCGCTTGGCTTCGTCGTACATCTGGCGTTGTTGGGCGAGATCGGCGGCTTGCGCGATGCCGGCCACCGAGGCGGAGAGAAGCAGGCAGGAAACGAGGTTGAGCAGGCGGCGCATGAGACTTCCAGAACAGTTGACCAAAACGAGTGACGGCGTCGCCAGCACTGAGGGTTCACGAGCCTAAGCTTAGCCGTTTGCCCGCAACCGATGAAAGCATTGTGCTTGTATCCGGACGTAATGGTGCACCGTCCGGCGGATGCCGGGGCAGGCTGTGTCGAGCGGTCAAGTCGGGTAGAATGCGCGCCCGCTTTCTGGAGAACAACATGACCCTGCTCAAATTCAGCGATGTGTCCCTCGCTTTTGGCACCATGCCCTTGCTGGACAAGGTGTCCTGGCAGATCGCCCGTGGTGAGCGGGTCTGCATCATTGGCCGCAACGGCACCGGCAAGTCGAGCATGCTGCGCCTGGTCAAGGACGAGCAAAAGCCCGACGACGGCGAAATCTGGCGTGCCCCCGGTCTGAAGATCGGCGAGTTGCCCCAGGAATTGCCGGTGGCCGACGACCGTACCGTGTTCGACGTGGTCGCCGAAGGCCTGCAGGGCGTCGGTGCGCTGCTCGCCGAGTACCATCACCTGAGCCAGAACATCCACAGCGATGCCGACCTGGAAAAGCTGATGCACGTCCAGCAGGACCTTGAAGCCCGTGATGGCTGGCGCCTGCAACAGTTGGTGGACAGCACCCTGAGCCGCCTGCAACTACCTGCCGACAAGACCCTCGCCGAACTGTCCGGTGGCTGGCGCCGCCGGGTGCTGCTGGCTCAGGCGCTGGTTTCCGAGCCGGACCTGCTGCTCCTCGACGAACCGACCAACCACCTGGACATCGGTGCCATCGCCTGGCTGGAGGATGCCCTGAGCAGCTTCCCCGGCGCGGTGCTGTTCATCACCCACGACCGGTCCTTCCTGCAGAACCTGGCCACCCGCATCCTCGAACTGGATCGCGGCGGCCTGATCGACTGGAACGGCGACTACGCCAGCTTCCTGGTGCACAAGGAAGCCGCGCTGGCCGCCGAGGAAACCGCCAACGCGCTGTTCGACAAGCGCCTGGCCCAGGAAGAAGTGTGGATTCGCCAGGGCATCAAGGCCCGGCGTACCCGTAACGAAGGCCGCGTGCGTGCGTTGAAGGCATTGCGCGTGGAGCGCAGTGAGCGCCGCGAGCGTCAGGGCAAGGCGAACATCCAGATCGAGTCGGCGGAGAAGTCCGGCAAGCAGGTCATGGTCCTGGAGAACGTCAGCTTCGCCCATCCCGGTGGCCCGACCCTGGTCAAGGACTTCTCCATGGTCCTGCAGCGCGAGGACCGTATCGGCCTGCTCGGCGCCAACGGTACCGGCAAGACCACCCTGCTCAAGCTGATGCTCGGCGATCTGCAGCCGTCCGGCGGCAAGGTCGAGGCCGGTACCCGCATCGAAGTGGCCTATTTCGACCAGTTGCGCAACCAGCTGGAACTGGAAAAGACCGTGATCGACAACCTCGCCGAAGGTCGTGACTTCATCGAGATCGATGGTCAGAGCCGCCATGTGCTGAGTTACCTGGGCGACTTCCTGTTCAGCCCGCAGCGCGCCCGGACCCCGGTCAAGGCGCTGTCCGGCGGCGAGCGCGCGCGCTTGCTGCTGGCCAAGCTGTTCAGCAAGCCGGCCAACCTGCTGGTACTCGACGAACCGACCAACGACCTCGACGTGGAAACCCTGGAGCTGCTGGAAGAAGTGCTGTCCGGCTACAAGGGTACCGTGCTGATGGTCAGCCACGACCGGGCCTTCGTCGACAACGTGGTGACCAGCACCCTGGTGTTCGAGGGTGAAGGTCGCGTGCGCGAGTACGTCGGTGGTTACCAGGACTGGATCCGCCAGGGTGGTTCGCCGCGCCTGCTGGGTGTCAGCGAGAGCAAGTCGGGCAAGTCCGAGCTGAACAGTGCGGTGGTTGCAGCACCGGTCGCCGAGCCTGCTCCAGCTGCCGCCGCAGCTGCGCCGGAAGCGAAGAAGAAACTCAGCTACAAGCTGCAGCGCGAGCTGGAGGCCTTGCCCGGACAGATCGAGGAAATGGAAGAGAAAATTGCTGCGCTGCAGCAGGAAATCTCCGATCCGGCCTTCTACCAGAAGCCGATCGATCACACCGGCAAGGTGCTGGCTGACCTGGAGAAGATGCAGGCGGAGCTGGATGTGATGGTGGAGCGCTGGGCGGAACTGGATAGCTGAGGCCTGAACAATTGGGGCCGCTTTGCGGCCCTTCGCGAGCAAGCTCGCTCCCACGGGGTGATCCTGTGGGAGCGAGCTTGCTCGCGAAGGACTGCAAAGCAGCCCCCAGACTCTAACCTGATGGCCTCGGTTATTCGGGTTTCTTCTGCAGGCGTACCGCAAGTACATCGCACGGCGCGCCATGCAGCACATCGTTGGCGGTGGAGCCCAGCAGCAGGGCCAGGCCGTGGCGGCCATGGCTGCCAACCACGATCAGGTCGCATTGCTGGTCCTTGGCCAACTGGTGGATTTCCTGGCGTGGCTGGCCGTAGGTCAGGTGCGAATCGCCGCGGTTGAGTTCCGGATACTTGTTGAACAGACGGTCCATGCGCTCCTTGGCCTGATCGAACTGCTGCTGTTGCAGTTGCGACAGATCCATCGGCACGTCGCCGCCAAAGGCCATGGCCATCGGTTCGACGATATGCACCAGGGACACCTTGGCGTTGCTCGGGCCTGCTAGCTCGCGGGCGCGTTTGATCACCGGATCGCATTCTTCGGTCAGGTCGACGGCAACCAGTATGTGTTCGTAGGGCATGAGAGGTTCTCCTGACAATCGTAATAAAGGAAGTATGGTCCGTTTCAGGCTGATCGCATCCAGCTGCGCTTAACCCGCTCATCGGTAACGTCTTGATAGGAATAACAGATATGACGGTCTGGGTAGTTGTGTCAATCCTCGCGCTGATTCTCAGCCCCCTGGCCTGGCTGCTGCCGTCGCGGCGCATGAGCGGGCGCATGGCCCTGCGTCTGGAGGCCCGGCGCATGGGTTTGAACATGCAATTGGCACCGCAGACGTGGCCGCATTGGCTACCGGAAGAGCCGCCGGCGACCTGTGCGCAGTACCACCAGGCGCGGCGCAAGGGCAGTTCGGATACCTGGAGCTATTGGCAGACCGAGCCGGGCATCTGGCTCAATCAGTGGCGCGAGCCCTGCGTCGACGAGCGCGTGCTGGAGCAGCTCAAGCGCCTGCCGCCGAGTGTCTACAAGGCTGAAGCAGGGACGCAGATGATCGCCCTGTGCTGGGGTGAGCGTGAGAACGCCGCTGTGTTGCAGGATGTTGCTCAGGTGCTGAACGCCCTGGCATGAAAAAGCCCGCTCGGTGATCCGGGCGGGCTGCAATGTACTGTAGACACTGGAAAAAAAGGCCAGGCAGGCCGGGAAGTGTTTCAGTAGCTCGCAGTGTAGTGGGCAAATCCTTTTTGTGCGCGTCAAATCCTCTTCTTTTTTCTCCTCCACGATGTTTAAGCGGCCGGATGGATTTCCTGGCCGTGACGTCTATCGCTTACGTGAATGATGGTCGATCAGCGGCATACGGTATTGCTCAAAAGCCATACAGAACTGACTACAAAGTCGCATTTTTCCCGTGCTGCTGGGGGTTTGACAAAGGTCATCTTTTCAGTGAATGTGTGCACACCCCAATCAAACGGGCGTATGAATTGAGCGTTTGTATTGTCAGAAAGCTCGTACAGAATCCCGGCTATCGCGCTGACGGTCAGGTCTGAAGCCAAGGCAACAGTAGTCAGCGTGTACAGTTCAGCTTCCATATCGTGGAGATCAGTTGATGATTTACGAAGGTAAAGCCATCACGGTTAAGGCTCTTGAAAGCGGCATCGTCGAACTGAAGTTCGACCTCAAGGGTGAGTCCGTCAACAAATTCAACCGTCTTACCCTGAACGAACTGCGTCAGGCGGTAGACACCATCAAGGCCGACGCTTCGATCAAGGGTGTGATTGTCAGCAGTGGCAAGGACGTGTTCATCGTCGGCGCGGACATCACCGAATTCGTCGACAACTTCAAGCTGCCCGAGGCCGAGCTGATTGCCGGCAACCTGGAAGCCAATCGCATTTTCAGCGACTTCGAAGACCTCGCCGTACCGACCGTGGTTGCCATCAATGGCATCGCCCTGGGTGGCGGTCTGGAGATGTGCCTGGCGGCCGACTTCCGCGTCATGTCCACCTCCGCCAAGATCGGCCTGCCGGAAGTCAAGCTGGGTATCTACCCTGGCTTCGGCGGTACCGTGCGCCTGCCGCGTCTGATCGGTGCCGACAACGCGGTCGAGTGGATCGCTTCCGGCAAGGAAAACCGTGCCGAGGACGCCCTGAAAGTGGGCGCCGTGGATGCGGTGGTCGCTCCCGAGAAACTGCATGAAGCGGCCCTGGACCTGATCAAGCGCGCCATCAGCGGCGAGTTCGACCACAAGGCCAAGCGTCAGCCGAAGCTGGAAAAACTCAAGCTCAACGCCATCGAGCAGATGATGGCCTTCGAGACCGCCAAGGGCTTCGTTGCTGGCCAGGCCGGCCCGAACTACCCGGCGCCGGTCGAAGCGATCAAGACCATCCAGAAAGCGGCCAACTTCGGTCGCGACAAGGCCATCGAAGTGGAAGCTGCCGGCTTCGCCAAGCTGGCCAAGACCTCGGTTGCCGAGAGCCTGATCGGCCTGTTCCTGAATGATCAGGAGCTCAAGCGCAAGGCCAAGGCCCATGACGAAATCGCCCATGACGTGAAGCAGGCCGCCGTGCTCGGCGCCGGCATCATGGGTGGCGGCATCGCCTACCAGTCGGCGGTCAAGGGTACCCCGATCCTGATGAAGGACATCCGCGAGGAAGCCATCCAGCTGGGCCTGAACGAAGCCTCCAAGCTGCTCGGCAAGCGTGTCGAGAAAGGTCGCCTGACCCCGGCGAAGATGGCCGAAGCGCTGAACGCGATCCGTCCGACCCTGTCCTACGGCGACTTCGCCAACGTCGACATCGTCGTCGAAGCCGTGGTCGAGAACCCGAAAGTCAAGCAGGCCGTCCTGGCTGAAGTGGAAGGGCAGGTGAAGGAAGACGCGATCCTGGCGTCCAACACCTCGACCATCTCCATCAACCTGCTGGCCAAGGCCCTCAAGCGTCCGGAAAACTTCGTCGGCATGCACTTCTTCAACCCGGTGCACATGATGCCGCTGGTGGAAGTCATCCGTGGCGAGAAGTCCAGCGAAGTGGCCGTCGCCACCACCGTTGCCTACGCCAAGAAAATGGGCAAGAACCCGATCGTGGTCAACGACTGCCCGGGCTTCCTGGTCAACCGCGTGCTGTTCCCGTACTTCGGCGGTTTCGCCAAGCTGGTCAGCGCTGGCGTCGACTTCGTGCGCATCGACAAGATCATGGAAAAGTTCGGCTGGCCGATGGGCCCGGCGTACCTGATGGACGTGGTCGGCATCGACACCGGTCATCATGGTCGTGACGTGATGGCCGAGGGCTTCCCGGACCGCATGAGCGATGATCGCCGCTCCGCCGTTGACGCCCTGTACGAAGCCAATCGCTTGGGCCAGAAGAACGGCAAGGGCTTCTATGCCTACGAAACCGACAAGCGCGGCAAGCCGAAGAAAGTCGCCGACGCCTCGGTGCTGGAAGTGCTCAAGCCGGTGATCTACGAGCAGCGCGAAGTCACTGATGAAGACATCATCAACTGGATGATGGTGCCGCTGTGCCTGGAGACCGTTCGTTGCCTGGAAGACGGCATCGTCGAGACCGCGGCCGAGGCCGACATGGGTCTGGTCTACGGCATCGGTTTCCCTCCCTTCCGTGGCGGCGCGCTGCGCTACATCGACTCCATCGGTGTGGCCGAATTCGTTGCCCTGGCAGACAAGTACGCCGACCTGGGTCCGCTGTACCACCCCACCGCCAAGCTGCGCGAGATGGCCAAGAACGGCCAGCGCTTCTTCGGTTAAGCGCCCAACGGTATAGAGCGAGAGTAAATATATGAGCCTGAATCCAAGAGACGTGGTGATTGTCGACTTCGGTCGCACGCCGATGGGCCGCTCCAAGGGTGGCATGCACCGCAACACTCGCGCCGAAGACATGTCGGCGCACCTGATCAGCAAGGTGCTGGAGCGCAACAGCAAGATCGATCCGGCGGAAGTCGAGGACGTGATCTGGGGCTGCGTCAACCAGACCCTGGAGCAGGGCTGGAACATCGCGCGCATGGCGTCGCTGATGACCCAGATCCCGCACACCGCCGCCGGCCAGACCGTCAGCCGCCTGTGCGGCTCGTCGATGAGCGCGCTGCACACCGCCGCCCAGGCGATCATGACCGGCAACGGTGATGTGTTCGTCGTTGGTGGTGTCGAGCACATGGGCCACGTCAGCATGATGCACGGCGTCGATCCGAACCCGCACATGTCCCTGTACGCCGCCAAGGCCTCGGGCATGATGGGCCTGACCGCCGAGATGCTCGGCAAGATGCACGGCATCAGCCGTGAACAACAGGACCTGTTCGGCCTGCGCTCGCACCAGCTCGCCCACAAGGCGACCGTGGAAGGCAAGTTCAAGGACGAAATCATCCCGATGCAGGGCTATGACGAGAACGGCTTCCTCAAGGTCTTCGACTACGACGAAACCATTCGCCCGGATACCACCCTGGAAAGCCTCGCGGCGCTGAAGCCTGCCTTCAACCCGAAAGGCGGCACCGTGACTGCCGGTACCTCGTCGCAGATCACCGACGGCGCTTCGTGCATGATCGTCATGTCGGCCCAGCGCGCCCAGGACCTGGGTATCCAGCCACTGGCGGTGATCCGCTCCATGGCGGTGGCCGGTGTCGATCCGGCGATCATGGGCTACGGTCCTGTGCCGGCAACCCAGAAAGCGCTCAAGCGCGCTGGCCTGACCATCGCCGATATCGACTTCATCGAGCTCAACGAAGCCTTCGCTGCACAGGCCCTGCCGGTGCTGAAGGATCTGAAAGTGCTCGACAAGATGGACGAGAAGGTTAACCTGCACGGCGGCGCGATCGCCCTGGGTCACCCGTTCGGCTGCTCGGGTGCGCGTATCTCGGGTACCCTGCTCAACGTCATGAAGCAGAACGGCGGTACTTTCGGCGTGTCGACCATGTGCGTCGGCCTCGGCCAGGGTATCACCACGGTCTTCGAACGCGTCTGATCGCGTGGTTGACCAAACCGGGGCCTGGTGCCCCGGTTTTTGTTTTTTCGGATTTTTTTCAAGAGGGCCAGCGGCATGCAGATACAACCAGGCGTATACCGGCATTACAAAGGCCCTGAGTACCGTGTCTTCGGCACTGCGCGGCATTCCGAGACCGAGGAATGGGTGGTCTTCTACCAGGCCCTGTACGGCGAATTCGGCTTGTGGGTGCGGCCGTTGTCGATGTTCCTGGAGTCGGTGGAAGTTGACGGCGAGCAAGTCCCACGCTTTGCTTTGGTCGAGGCCGAAGCGACGCTGTTTTCGCGACCGGATGGCGCAGGCGGCTGAACTCCCGCGCTTGACCTCATTCTATAGCCACTATATATAGCGGTGCCGCGTCAGGTGCCTGGCGTGTTTTTTATTTCGATATTCAGGAATTTTCCGATCCATGGGCAAATCGCTGGTCATTGTGGAATCCCCGGCTAAGGCCAAGACCATCAACAAGTATCTGGGCAACCAGTACGTGGTGAAGTCGAGTATCGGCCATATCCGCGACCTGCCCACCAGCGGTTCGGCCAGTGCCACCAAGGAACCGGCTGCCAAGCGCGGCAAGACCGCAGGTGAAGCGCCGGCGCTGTCGCCCAAGGAAAAGGCGCGCAAGCAGCTGGTGGCGCGCATGGGGGTGGACCCGGACCACGGCTGGAAGGCCAAGTACGAGATTCTCCCGGGCAAGGAGAAGGTCATCGACGAACTGCGTCGTCTGGCCAAGGATGCCGACACCATCTATCTCGCAACCGACTTGGACCGCGAAGGGGAGGCCATTGCCTGGCACCTGCGGGAAGCCATCGGTGGTGACGACAGCCGCTACAAGCGTGTGGTGTTCAACGAAATCACCAAGAAAGCCATCCAGGAAGCCTTCTCCCAGCCGGGCGACCTGGACATCGACCGGGTCAATGCGCAGCAGGCCCGGCGCTTCCTCGACCGCGTGGTCGGCTACATGGTTTCGCCGCTGCTCTGGGCCAAGATTGCCCGTGGCCTGTCCGCGGGCCGGGTGCAGTCGGTTGCGGTGAAGCTGGTGGTCGAGCGCGAGCGCGAGATCCGCGCCTTCATTCCCGAGGAATACTGGGAAGTCCACGCCGACCTCGGTACCGCCAAGAACGCCAAGGTGCGTTTCGAAGTGGCCCGGGAGAAGGGCGAGGCCTTCAAGCCGCTCAACGAAGCCCAGGCCATGGCGGCGCTGGAGAAGCTCAAGGCCTCCAGCTACAGCGTGGCCAAGCGTGAAGACCGGCCGACCAGCTCCAAGCCGTCGGCGCCGTTCATCACCTCGACCCTGCAGCAGGCGGCGAGCAATCGTCTCGGCTTCGGCGTGAAGAAGACCATGATGATGGCGCAGCGGCTCTACGAGGCCGGCTACATCACCTACATGCGTACCGACTCGACCAACCTCTCCAGCGATGCCGTGGAAATGGCCCGCAGCTACATCGAGAGCGAGTTCGGCAAGAAATACCTGCCTGATGCACCGATCGTCTACGGCAGCAAGGAAGGCGCCCAGGAGGCTCACGAAGCGATCCGTCCTTCCGACGTCAACACCCATCCGAGCAAGCTCAGTGGCATGGAGCGCGATGCAGAGCGGCTGTACGAGCTGATCTGGCGCCAGTTCCTCGCCTGCCAGATGCCTGCCGCGCAATACCTGTCGACCACCGTCAGCGTCAACGCCGGTGATTTCGAGCTGCGTGCCAAGGGCCGCATCCTCAAGTTCGACGGTTACACCCGTGTGCTGCCACAGCAGAGCAAGCCGGGCGACGACGACGTCCTGCCGGAAATGGCCCAGGGCGAGGTGCTCAAGCTGATCCAGCTGGATCCGAGCCAGCACTTCACCAAGCCGCCGGCACGCTATTCCGAAGCCAGCCTGGTCAAGGAAATGGAAAAACGCGGTATCGGTCGCCCGTCGACCTACGCGGCGATCATTTCCACCATCCAGGACCGCGGCTACGTCACTCTGCACAACCGCCGCTTCTACTCCGAGAAGATGGGCGACATCGTCACCGAGCGCCTCTCTGAGAGTTTCTCCAACCTGATGGACTACGGCTTCACCGCCGGCATGGAGGAGAACCTCGACGACGTGGCCCAGGGCGAGCGCGACTGGAAGAACGTGCTGGACGAGTTCTACGGCGATTTCAGCAAGAAGCTGCAGGTTGCCGAGTCCAGTGAAGATGGCATGCGTGCCAACCAGCCGACTCCGACCGACATTCCGTGCAAGGAATGTGGCCGGCACATGATGATCCGTACCGCCTCCACTGGCGTTTTCCTTGGCTGCTCGGGCTACAGCCTGCCGCCGAAGGAGCGCTGCAAGGCCACGGTCAACCTGGTGCCGGGCGACGAGATCGCGGCGGATGACGAGGGTGAGTCGGAGTCCCGTGTGCTGTTGGGCAAGCATCGTTGCCCGATCTGCTCGACGGCGATGGATGCCTATCTGCTGGACGAGAAGCACAAGCTGCATATCTGCGGCAACAACCCGGACTGTGCCGGCTACGAGATCGAGGAAGGCAACTACCGGATCAAGGGCTACGAAGGCCCGAGCCTGGAGTGCGACAAGTGCGGCAGCGAGATGCAGCTCAAGACCGGTCGCTTCGGCAAGTTCTTCGGTTGCACCAACGCCGAGTGCAAGAACACGCGCAAGCTGCTCAAGAGCGGCGAGGCAGCGCCACCGAAGATGGACAAGGTGGATATGCCGGAGCTCAAGTGCGAGAAGGTCAACGACACCTACGTGCTGCGTGATGGTGCCTCGGGTCTGTTCCTGGCCGCCAGCCAGTTCCCGAAAAACCGCGAGACCCGCGCGCCGCTGGTGCTGGAAATCATCCCGCACAAGCACGAGATCGATCCGAAGTACCACTTCCTCTGCGATGCCCCGCAGAAGGACCCCGAGGGGCGTCCTGCGGTGATTCGCTACAGCCGCAAGACCAAGGAGCAGTACGTGCAGACCGAAGTGGACGGCAAGCCGACCGGCTGGCGCGCCTTCTACGATGGCAAGGCATGGAAGGTCGAGGACAAGCGTTAAGCGCTTCGACTGATTGCTCAAGGGCCGCGCCTGACGATGTCAGGCGCGGCCCTTTTGTTTGTGCTTTCGGGCCGAACCGCAGCGATGGGGCCCGGAAGTACGAAAAAGCTTACAGAGCCTTGCACTGGGCAGAGGCTTCCCCGAAACTGACAGACCTCGCCTCGCAGCCCTATCGGAGAGCGCCTCAATGGCCCAGGAACTCTACACTCGTACCAATCAGAAAATTTTCTTCGCCGGCCTGGCCCTCGAAGGTCTTGGCAAGGCGCAGGAAAGCCGGGCCATGAACGCCCAGGCGCTGGTCCAGGCCGAGCGGGAGTCGGCGCTGTTCCATTTGTATGGGGCGCTGCTGGGGCTGTGCCATGAGATCGCCGGTTTCTACCGCCTGCCACAAGCAAACGCGACCCGCGCCGAGCAGTTGCTGACCCCGGAAGTTCTGGAAAGCATTGCCATTCCGGAAATGGCCGAGTTGGTCGAGCTGGCCCAGCAAGGGGAGACCTGGCTGGCGCGTTTGTTGAAGGCTTATTCCGATTTGTTCAAACCGCCGGTCGCCAGCAAAGCACCCAAAGGCGATGTCACCCAGCCGTTGATTCAAGCCGTCAGCCTGGACGAGCCTTCTGTGGCGCCGCTTTCACGGGAAGAACTGGAAGAGTGGCGGCAGAATCTGAAGAAGCTGACCGTCCGTTTTCGCGAGGGCTTGAGTGAGTGCTGATTGTGACCGGCACTGTTACAATGTCGCCCTTTCCTGGAGACCTGTCCTGATATGCCCACGTCCTTTCTAGAAATTGTCGAATTGCCAGACGGTCGCATCGAACTGCGCCGTGCCGAGGACGAGGGTTCCCTGGTAACCCTGAACTTCTCCGAAGATGCCAAGGCATTCCTGCAGGGCCAGCATGTCGAGGTGGCCAAGGCCATGCTCAGCGTTGGCGTGCAGATGGCGGGTCGTCTGGTGGAAGGTGAGATCGAGCGGGAAGATGAAGGGCCTCGCGTCCTTCATTGATGCCGGGATGTTGGCTGGGCTTCCTCGCAATGAGGAAGCCGGATTCTCGGTGTTTTTGCGTATTTCTTGAATATCAGCCCAAACGAATGTTCAGGCTCTGCGCGCGTCCAGCGTTGGCGGCACGGGTCAGTTGTTGTCGTGCGGCGCTGCCGACCGGGGTCAGCCAGCTCACCACGGTGTGACTGCGGCCCAGGCGCAGGGCATCGCAGGCCAGTTGCAGGGCGCTCTGATTGCTGCGCGGTTGCAGGATCAGGATGCGTTCGCGATTCAGGCCGGCGTCGCGCAGCCAGGCCTGGGTCAGGCTTGCAGGCGGGGCGATCAGGGTCAGCCAGCGTGCATCTTCTTCTTCACTCAGTTCTCGCAGAACCGGCGCCAGCAGGTTCTGGCAGTGCTCCAGCGCACCACGGAAAGACAACTCGCTGAACACCTGGGGTTCATTGCTCGCTCGTGCGGGCTTTTCCGCCTTCAGTCCAGGCAAGGCCGGCTGCGCCAGGAATGCCTCGAACAGGGGTAACTGTGCTTGCTGTGGTGTGTGGGTAAACTGCATGACGCCTCCTCTTTATCGGCGAATGACGCCGACGCTCAGCCCCTCGATCACCAGGTCCTGTTCTTTCAGGTTGACCTCGATAGGGGCGAATTCGGGGTTTTCCGCGATCAGCCAGACCTTGCTGCCTTCACGTTTGAAGCGCTTGACCGTGACTTCGTCACCCAGGCGGGCTACGACGATCTGCCCATTGCGCGCTTCACGGCTGGTGTGTACGGCGAGCAGGTCGCCGTCGAAGATGCCCACGTCCTTCATGCTCATGCCGTGTACGCGCAACAGGTAGTCGGCGCGAGGATGGAAGAAGGCCGGGTTGATGGCGCAGGATTCCTCGATGTGCTGTTCGGCGAGGATGGGGGCGCCGGCGGCGACCCGGCCGATGATCGGCAGCGAACTCTCGTCCTGCTGGGGGCGAGCCTCGAAGCCAGGGATGCGAATGCCGCGGGAGGCGCCCGGGGTCATTTCGATCGCGCCTTTGCGGGCCAGCGCCTTGAGGTGTTCTTCAGCGGCGTTGGGCGACTTGAAGCCCAGTTCCTGGGCGATTTCGGCGCGGGTCGGCGGGAAGCCGTTGTCTTCCAGGCAACGTTTGATAAAAGCCAGAATCTCAGCTTGGCGGGGCGTCAGTTTTAGCATGTTGATGGCTCTGTCTTTTTATACAGTGACTGGGATTATATACAGTGGCCTTCTGGCTGCAAGCTTTAAGCGGCCAGCGGCAAGAAAAAGCAACGGGCCCCCGTCCTGCCGCCGGCAGCTGTGATCTAATAGCGCCGCCTGACTTGACAGTCACACCTATGAAACGTATGTTTCAAACAACTGTTTGTCAGGTAGATTAATTCATGGCCCAATCGGAAACCGTCGAACGCATTCTCGATGCTGCCGAGCAGCTGTTCGCGGAAAAAGGTTTCGCGGAAACCTCGCTGCGCTTGATCACCAGCAAGGCCGGGGTCAACCTGGCAGCGGTCAACTATCACTTCGGCTCGAAGAAGGCGCTGATCCAGGCGGTCTTCTCGCGCTTCCTCGGACCTTTCTGCCAGAGTCTCGAGCGCGAGCTTGACCGCCGCCAGGCGCGCCCCGAGCACAAGCCGAACCTCGAAGAACTGCTGGAAATGCTGGTGGAGCAGGCGCTGGTGGTTCAGCCTCGCAGCGGCAACGACCTGTCCATCTTCATGCGCCTGCTGGGCCTGGCCTTCAGCGAAAGCCAGGGGCACCTGCGGCGTTACCTGGAAGACATGTACGGCAAGGTGTTCCGCCGTTACATGCTGCTGGTCAACGAGGCCGCGCCGCGGATTCCTCCGATCGAGCTGTTCTGGCGCGTGCACTTCATGCTCGGTGCCGCAGCCTTCAGCATGTCGGGAATCAAGGCGCTGCGGGCGATTGCCGAAACCGACTTCGGTATCAACACCTCCATCGAGCAGGTCATGCGCCTGATGGTGCCGTTCCTCGCCGCGGGCATGCGTGCCGACAGTGGCGTCACCGACGACGCGATGGCCGCCGCGCAGCTGCGTCCACGCAGCAAGTCGAGCAGTACGGCGGTCCCTGCCAAGGCTTGATCGGCGACTGGGCGCGACGCCTGGCTTCGGCTAAGCTAGCGCCCCATGTCTACTCTCGATCTGCTGCATATTTCCCTTGCCGACCAATGCCTCTACGGGTTCTCCCAGGGCCGTCTGGTCGTGCGTCTGCCGGTGTCCACGGCGCTCAATGGTCCGGGTGAGCGCAACGGCTCCGGCTGCACGCCGCGGGGCCTGCATCAGGTGCGGGCGAAGATCGGCGCTGGATTGCCCCAGGGGGCGGTGTTGCGTGGCCGACGCTGGACCGGCGAAACCTGGACCCGTGAACTGCACGAGCAATTCCCCGGCCGCGACTGGATCCTGACCCGCATCCTCTGGCTCAGCGGCTGCGAGCCCGGGCGCAATCGCCTGGGCGCGGTCGACACCTTCCGCCGCTACATCTATCTGCACGGCACGCCTGACACGGAACCCATGGGCGTGCCGTTGTCCCATGGCTGCATCCGCCTGCGCAATGCCGACCTGGTGGACCTGTTCGAGCAGGTTCCGCCGCATTGCCCGGTACGTATCGAAGAAGCCGCCTGCCCGCAGTGGGCCAGCGCCCCCCTTGATTGAAGGATCACTTATGACTGCCCGCCTGCAAGGCTCCCTGATGGTGGATATCGCCGGTACCTGGCTGACCGCCGAAGATCGTCATCTTCTGCGCCAGCCCGAAGTGGCCGGCCTGATCATCTTCGCCCGCAATATCGACAGCCCGCGCCAGGTGCGCGAGCTGACCGCGTCCATCCGTGCCATCCGCTCCGACCTGATTCTCGCCGTCGACCAGGAAGGCGGTCGTGTGCAGCGCCTGCGCCAAGGCTTCGTACGCCTGCCGGCGATGCGCGCCATCGCCGACAACGACAATGCCGAATACCTGGCCGAGCAGTGTGGTTGGCTTATGGCGACCGAAGTGCTGGCGGTGGGTCTTGACCTCAGTTTCGCCCCGGTGCTCGACCTCGATCACCAGCGTAGTGCCGTGGTCGGCAGCCGCGCTTTCGAAGGTGATCCGCAGCGCGCCACCGCCCTCGCCGGTGCTTTCATCCGTGGTATGAACGCCGCAGGCATGGCCGCATGTGGCAAGCACTTCCCCGGTCATGGCTGGGCCGAGGCCGACTCCCATGTCGCCATCCCTACCGACGAGCGCAGCCTGGAGCAGATCCGTGCTGCCGACCTGGTGCCGTTCACCCGCCTCAGCGGGCAGTTGGCAGCGGTCATGCCGGCCCATGTGATCTATCCACAGGTCGACAACCAGCCCGCCGGTTTCTCCCGCCGTTGGTTGCAGGAGATCCTGCGCGGCGAACTGGGCTTCGACGGGGTGATCTTCAGCGACGACCTGTCCATGGCCGGTGCCCACGTGGTGGGTGATGCCGCCAGCCGCATCGAGGCGGCACTCAGTGCGGGCTGTGACATGGGCCTGGTATGCAACGATCGCGCAGCGGCGGAGCTGGCCTTGAGTGCGGCGCAGCGGATGAAGGTCAAGCCGTCGCCACGGATTGCGCGGATGCGCGGACAGGGCTTTGCCCGCACCGATTACCGTGAGCAGCCGCGCTGGCTGGAGGCGTTGGGTGCGTTGAAGCAGGCGCAACTGATCGATTGATCGGGTAGCACCCAGGGGCCTGATCTCTGTCCTGACCGCGACTAGCATGGGTATCTACACATCTTTTTCGCTTTGTGGTGCTGGTACTGCGAGCTTATCCGTTCAAGGCGGCGCCGCTGGCGGCCCCTTCCGCCTTTACGGCG
>NZ_JBMDIJ010000067.1:0-33055 GCF_057808595.1 Pseudomonas sp. FG98
AGGTTCAGCGGAGCACGCAAACCTTGTGGGAGCCGGCGTTGCCGGCGATGAGGCCGGAAGGAGCACCAGATGAAACAAGATGTTTATTCGACGTTCGGATTTCCGAACGCTCTCCCCGGCACCATTCGGCCCGCCGTACACCCCACGCTGTAAAACCCCGGTCAAAAACACCTGCTACCCCTGTAGGACGGGCCTTGCTGATCGAAATCACGGCCTGGCACGACTCATGCTCTACACTCACAACCCGAATGCGCCGATGCGGAAACGCAGCGGTCGCTGAACGAACGGCCGACCAACGGCCTCATAAGAAAAACAAACACAACTCGAGGAAAATTCGATGCGTATCGTTCGTCATCTGTTGGGCGCTGCAATCGCCGCTGCCGTGATCGCTTCCCCGGCCATGGCCGAAGAACTGACCGGCACCCTGAAGAAGATCAAGGACTCGGGCACCATCACCCTGGGCCACCGCGACTCTTCCATTCCGTTTTCCTACCTGGCTGGCAAGCCCGAGCCGATCGGTTACTCCCACGACATCCAGCTGGCCATCGTCGAGCACCTGAAGAAAGAGCTGAACGCTCCGGACCTCAAGACCCGCTACAACCTGGTCACCTCGCAGACCCGTATCCCGCTGGTGCAGAACGGCACCGTCGACGTGGAATGCGGCTCCACCACCAACAACGTCGAGCGCCAGCAGCAAGTGGCCTTCTCGGTCGGCATCTTCGAAGTCGGTACCCGCCTGCTGACCAAGGTCAAGGACGGTCAACCCGCCATCAAGGACTTCCCGGACCTGGCCGAGAAAAACGTCGTGACCACCGCCGGCACCACCTCCGAGCGCCTGCTCAAGGCGATGAACGCCGACAAGCAGATGAAGATGAACGTGATCTCCGCCAAGGACCACGGCGAAGCCTTCAACATGCTGGAAAGCGGCCGCGCCGTGGCCTTCATGATGGACGATGCCCTGCTCGCCGGCGAAATGGCCAAGGCACGCAAGCCGTCCGACTGGGTCATCACCGGTACCCCGCAGTCCTACGAGATCTACGGCTGCATGGTGCGCAAGGACGATCCGGCCTTCAAGAAAGCCGTGGATGACGCCATCGTCGCCCTGTACAAGTCCGGCGAGATCAACAAGATCTACGACAAGTGGTTCCAGCAGCCAGTGCCGCCAAAAGGCCTGAACCTGCAGTTCCCGATGAGCGAAGAGCTGAAAAAGCTGATCGCCAACCCCACCGACAAGGCTGCCGACGAAAAGCAGTCCTGATCCACGCCTGATGGCTGAAGTGGCTGATTCGAACCTGCGAATCAGCCACACGGCCACTGCTTAGTGTCTACCCTTTCCTCCGAGGGCGAATGCGCCCGCGGATGCTGGAAGGTGCCCGTGAAACAACCGATCTGAGGGGAGACCCCGATGAATTACAACTGGGACTGGGGCGTATTCTTCAAGTCCACCGGCGTGGGCGACGAAACCTATCTGGACTGGTACATCACCGGCCTGGGCTGGACCATCGCCATTGCCATCGCCGCCTGGATCATCGCCTTGCTGCTGGGCTCGGTGCTCGGCGTGATGCGCACCGTGCCGAACCGCTGGGTATCGGGTATCGCCACCTGCTACGTGGAACTGTTCCGCAACGTGCCGCTGCTGGTGCAGCTGTTCATCTGGTACTTCCTGGTCCCCGACCTGCTGCCCGAGGGCCTGCAGGAATGGTTCAAGCAAGACCTCAACCCGACCACCTCGGCACTGATCAGCGTGATCATCTGCCTCGGCCTGTTCACCGCCGCGCGGGTCTGCGAACAGGTACGTACCGGCATCCAGGCCCTGCCTCGCGGCCAGGAATCCGCCGCCCGGGCCATGGGCTTCAGCCTGACGCAGATCTACAGCAACGTGCTGCTGCCCCAGGCCTACCGGATCATCATTCCGCCGCTCACCTCGGAATTCCTCAACGTCTTCAAGAACTCCTCCGTGGCCTCGCTGATCGGCCTGATGGAGCTGCTCGCGCAGACCAAGCAGACCGCCGAGTTCTCCGCCAACCTGTTCGAAGCCTTCACCCTGGCGACGCTTATCTACTTCACCCTGAACATGGGCCTGATGCTGCTCATGCGCCTGGTCGAGAAGAAAGTCGCCGTGCCCGGCCTGATTTCCGTGGGAGGTAAGTGATGGAAATGGACTTCAGCGAAATCATCCCGGCGCTGCCCGCCCTGTGGGACGGCATGCTGATGACCCTGCAACTGATGGTCATGGGCGTGGTCGGCGGTATCGTGCTGGGCACCATCCTCGCCCTCATGCGCCTGTCGTCGAGCAAGCTGCTGGCCAACCTGGCCGGCGCCTACGTCAACTACTTCCGCTCCATCCCGCTGCTGCTGGTGATCACCTGGTTCTACCTGGCGGTTCCGTTCGTGCTGCGCTGGATCACCGGCGAAGACACGCCGATCGGTGCCTTCACCTCCTGCGTCGTGGCCTTCATGATGTTCGAGGCGGCGTACTTCTGCGAAATCGTCCGTGCCGGCGTGCAGTCGATCTCCAAGGGCCAGATGGGCGCGGCCCAGGCCCTGGGCATGACCTACGGCCAGACCATGCGCCTGATCATCCTGCCCCAGGCGTTCCGCAAGATGACCCCGCTGCTGCTGCAGCAGAGCATCATCCTGTTCCAGGACACCTCGCTGGTGTACACCGTCGGCCTGGTGGACTTCCTCAACTCGGCCCGCGCCAACGGCGACATCATCGGACGCTCCCATGAGTTCCTGATCTTCGCCGGTGTCGTCTACTTCATCATCAGCTTCTCCGCTTCGTGGCTGGTCAAGCGCCTGCAAAAAAGGATAACCGTATGATTTCCATCAAGAACGTCAACAAGTGGTACGGCGACTTCCAGGTGCTGACCAACTGCAACACCGAGGTCAAGAAAGGCGAAGTGGTGGTGGTCTGCGGCCCGTCCGGCTCGGGCAAGTCGACCCTGATCAAGTGCGTCAACGCCCTGGAACCCTTCCAGAAGGGCGACATCATCGTCGACGGCACCTCGATCGCCGACCCTAAGACCAACCTGCCCAAGCTGCGCTCGCGGGTCGGCATGGTGTTCCAGCACTTCGAGCTGTTCCCGCACCTGAGCATCACCGAGAACCTGACCATCGCCCAACGCAAGGTCCTCGGCCGCAGCGAAGCGGAAGCGACCAAGAAAGGCCTCGCCCTGCTTGACCGCGTCGGCCTTTCTGCCCACGCCAAGAAGCACCCCGGCCAGCTCTCCGGTGGCCAGCAGCAGCGCGTGGCCATCGCCCGTGCGCTGTCGATGGACCCGATCGTCATGCTGTTCGACGAGCCGACCTCGGCGCTCGACCCGGAAATGGTCAACGAAGTACTGGACGTGATGGTCGAACTGGCCCACGAAGGCATGACCATGATGTGCGTGACCCACGAAATGGGCTTCGCCCGCAAGGTGGCCAACCGGGTGATCTTCATGGACAAGGGCAGCATCATCGAGGACTGCCAGAAGGAAGACTTCTTCGGCGATCCATCGGGCCGCCACGAGCGTACCCAGCACTTCCTGAGCAAGATCCTGCAGCACTAAGTCTCCGGCGCCCGCCGTCCACGGACGGCGGGCGCTGGTCGTTACAAGGCCTCTGTGATGAAATGCGACCCCACGCTCTTTCGCCCAGCCAAGCCTGCCCTTGCCGTGAAACCCCGCCTGATCCGCCAACTGCTGATTCCGCCACTGATCCTGCTGCTGACGATCGGTCTCGGCGTCGCCGGCTACCTGGTCAGCGAACACAACGGCATCCGCACCTTGAGCGACAACGGCGAGCGCCAGCTCGAGCTGCACGCGCGCACGGTCGAGAGCGAAATCAGCAAGTACACCTACCTGCCCAGCCTGCTGGAGCTGGAAGACAGCGTATCCAAACTGCTGACCGAGCCGGACGGTGAACACCGCCAGGCGGTCAACGAATACCTCGAAGGCCTGAACCGGCGCAGCCGCAGCCGGGCGATCTTCGTCCTCGACACTACCGGCCGGGTCCAGGCCACCAGCAACTGGCGCGACGTCGACAGCTTCCTCGGCGAAGACCTGTCGTTCCGTGCCTATTTCCAGGATGCCGTGCGCGGTCAGCCGGGGCGCTTCTACGGCATCGGCAGCACCACCGGCGAACCCGGCTACTATCTCGCCCACGGCCTTGAAGAACACGGCAAGATCATTGGCGTGGCGGTGATCAAGGTACGCCTGGAGACCCTCGAAGAACGCTGGCAGCGGGCCCGCCTGGAAGCTTTCGTCAGCGACGAGAACGGCATCATCATCCTTTCCAGCGATCCGGCACGACGGCTCAAGTCAGTGCGTCCGCTGACCCCTGAGGTCAAGGAACGCCTGGCCCGCAGCCTGCAGTACTACTGGTTCTCGCTCAACGAACTGCAACCGCTGGAGCGGGAAAAGCTCGGCACCGACCTGGAGAAACTCACCTTCCCGGCCAACGCCCGCCTCGAGGACGGCACCCACGAGGTCACCTACCTGGCCCAGACCCGGCGCCTGGCCGACACCCCCTGGCACTTCACCCTGCTCACCCCTCTGCAGGACCTGCGCCGCGAGTCGATCATCCAGGGCGTGCTGGTGGCCGTGGCCTTCGCCCTGCTGACCATCCTCGCCATCGCCTGGAACGAGCGGCGCAAGGTGATCGCCACCCGCCTCGCCGCCCGCGAAGCGCTGGAAGAAGCCAACAACCAGCTGGAGCGCAAGATCGCCGAGCGCACCGCCGACCTGCGCGCCAGCAACGACCGTCTCAAGGCACAGATCCGCGAACGCCGCCAGGCCGAGGAAACCCTGCGGCATGCCCAGGACGAACTGGTCCAGGCCGGCAAGCTCGCGGCCATCGGCCAGATGTCCACCAGCATCGCCCACGAGCTGAACCAGCCGCTGGCCGCATTGCGTACCCTGTCCGGCAACACCGTGCGCTTCCTCGAACGTGGCTCGCTGGAAATCGCCAGCGCCAACCTGCTGACCATGAACGACCTGATCGACCGCATGGGCCGCATCACCGCCAGCCTGCGCTCCTTTGCCCGGCGCGGCGACGACCGTGGCCAGGCTTCCCTGGGCAAGGCGGTGGATGCCACCCTGCAAGTGCTCGCCGCACGCATCGAAGGCTGCCACCTGAAGCTGCACAGCAACTACAACGAACAGCAGCTGAAAATCGACCAGACCCGCCTGGAGCAGATCCTCGTCAACCTGATCGGCAACGCCCTCGACGCCATGGCTGCCGTGCCGCTGCCGGAGCTGTGGCTGGACGGCGAAGTGCAGGACGGCAAGTACCGCCTGCGGGTGCGCGACAACGGTCACGGCATCGATGACGAGACGCGCAAGCACCTGTTCGAGCCCTTCTTCACCACCAAACCCGGCGAACACGGCCTGGGCCTCGGCCTGACCCTGTCCGCCAGCCTCGCCGCCGCCGCCGGCGGCAGCCTGGGCGTCGAGCACCCCGCCACTGGCGGCACGACCTTCGTCCTCAGCCTGCCGTTGCTGCCCGCCCCCACCGAACCCGCCGAGCCGCCACCAGGAACAGCACAAGCATGAACACATCGCCCCTTACCGTTCTGATCGTCGAAGACGACCCGCATGTGCTGCTCGGCTGCCAACAGGCACTGGCCCTGGAAGATATCGTCAGCGAAGGCGTGGGCAGCGCCGAACAGGCCCTGGAGCGGATCGGCGACGACTTCGCCGGAATCGTCGTCAGCGATATCCGCCTGCCCGGCATCGACGGCCTGGAGCTGCTGACCCGGCTCAAGGCCCGCGACAGCAGCCTGCCGGTGGTGCTGATCACCGGCCATGGCGATATCGACATGGCGGTCGGCGCCATGCGCAACGGCGCCTATGACTTCATGGAAAAACCCTTCTCGCCGGAGCGCCTGGTCGATGTGGTGCGCCGCGCCCTGGAGCAACGCGGGCTGGCCCGGGAAGTCTTCGCCCTGCGCCGCCAACTGGCCGAGCGCAGCACCCTGGAAGGCCGCATCATCGGCCGCTCGCCGGCGATGCAAAGCCTGCGCGAACTGATCGCCAACGTCGCCGACACCTCGGCCAACGTGCTGATCGAAGGCGAGACCGGCACCGGCAAGGAACTGGTCGCCCGCTGCCTGCACGATTTCAGCCGCCGCCAGGGCCAGCCCTTCGTCGCCCTCAACTGCGGCGGGCTGCCGGAAAACCTGTTCGAAAGCGAAATATTCGGCCATGAAGCCAATGCCTTCACCGGCGCCGGCAAGCGTCGCATCGGCAAGATCGAACACGCCAATGGCGGCACGCTGTTCCTCGACGAAATCGAAAGCATGCCGATCAACCTGCAGATCAAATTGCTGCGCGTGTTGCAGGAGCGCACCCTGGAGCGCCTCGGCTCGAACCAGAGCATCCCGGTGGACTGCCGGGTGATCGCCGCCACCAAGTCCGACCTGGAATCCCTCGGCCAGAGCGGCCAGTTCCGCAGCGACTTGTATTACCGGCTCAACGTGGTAACCCTGGAACTGCCGCCGCTGCGCGAACGCCGCGAGGACGTCCTGCAACTGTTCGAACACTTCCTTCAGCAGTCGGCACTGCGCTTCGACCGCGAAACCCCGCAACTCGACAGCCAGACCCTGTCACGCCTGATGAGCCACGACTGGCCGGGCAACGTGCGCGAGCTGCGCAACGTCGCCGAGCGCTTCGCCCTTGGCCTGCCGGCGTTCAAGAAAGCCGGCGCCGCCACTTCGCAAGGCGTGGGCTTCGCCGAAGCGGTGGAAGCCTTCGAGCGCAACCTGCTCGGCGATGCCCTGCAACGCACCGGTGGCAACCTCAGCCAGGCCAGCCAGGAGCTGGGCATGGCCAAGACCACCCTGTTCGACAAAGTGAAAAAGTACGGACTGGGCTGAGGAGCGGCGCATGGACCTGATACTCAAGGCGTGTCTCGGCGCCGCCGTGGTGGTGATCCTCGCCATGCTGGCCAAGACCCGCAACTACTACATCGCCGGGCTGGTGCCGCTGTTTCCCACCTTCGCCCTGATCGCCCACTACATCGTCGGCAAGGGCCGCTCGCTGGACGACCTGAAGACCACCATCGTCTTCGGCATGTGGTCGATCATTCCCTATTTCGTCTATCTCGCCGCGCTCTACTTCCTGGTCGATCGCCTGCGCCTGGAGGCCTCGCTGGCCCTGGCGGCACTGGCCTGGCTGGTGGCGGCGGGGATTCTGGTCAGCGTTTGGGTACGCCTTCACTAGGCTCTGTCGCGGGCTTAAAAGGTCGGCGGGGTGATCACCCAGATCACCACCGCATCGACATCGCCAGGGTTGCCGTAGCGGTGCGGCTCCTGGCTGGAGAAGCTGAAGCTGTCACCTTCGTTTAGCTGGAAATAGCGCTCGCCCACCCACAGCTCGAAGCGTCCGGATAGCAGATACCCGGCTTCTTCGCCCTCATGGCTGTAGCTTTCCTGGCTGTAGGTGCCCGGGGGAAAACGCGAATGCAGGATCTCCAGTTCGCGATTGGGTTGCGGAGTCAGCAACTGGTCGACGATGCCATCTTCGTAATGCACGCTCAGCCGGCTGTTCTTGCGCACGACATAGCCCTCGTCTTCCGGGGCCGTGTTGGCTTCGCTGGCGAAGAACCACTGGATGGTCACCCCCAGGTTGCGAGCAATGTTGAACAGCGCCGGAATCGACGGGTAGGACAGGTTGCGCTCCAACTGGCTGATGTAACCGGCGGTCAGCTCGCTGCGCTCGGCCAGCTCGGCCAGGGTCATGCCGCGGCGCTTGCGCAGGCCGCGAATGCGGGTGCCGAGAAACTGCGGCGCGCTGCCGCCGTCCTCGGCAGTGGGCGGCGCTTTGCTTTTTTGGCGGGTCATTGCGTATTCCAATCGGCCTTGCAAAGTCCCGGAGTATAAACAGGCTCACAAGCCGGCGGCGATCTTCAGCCCTTCATGGATCGCTTCCTCGACCGTGCGCGGGGCCAGGCAATCGCCGATTCGCTGCACGGGCGCCAGGTCGCTGATCTGTTCGGCCAGGGTGTCCACCGGCTGATGGCCCTGGCACAGCACCAGGGTGTCGATGTCCTCGAAGATCATCGCCTCGCCGCTGGCGGTGTGCTGCAGGTAGACGGTGTTGTCATCGCAGCCGTACAGCCGGGCATAGGGGGTGATCGGGATGCCCAGCTTGTGCAGCTCGCCAGCCATCTGATCACGCACGTACAGCGGCAGGCTCTCGCCACAGTGGGTGCCGTTGACCGCCAGTTGCACCTGATGGCCGGCGCGCACCAGGCGTTCGGCGATGCCCGGGCCGATCCAGTCGCAGCGCCAGTCCACCACCAGCACCGAGCGGCCGAGCTTGACCTCGTCACGCAGTACCTGCCAGGCGTCCACGACTTGCAGGTCGCCGCCGCGTTCGAAGGCGGGCCAGTAGGGTTCGGCGCCGGTGGCGACGATCACGGCGTCCGGGCATTCGCGCTCGACCAGCGCCCGGTCGACCCGGGTGTTGCGCACTACCTCGACGCCGGCCAACTGCATTTCCCGCTGCAGGTTGGTGCTGGCGCCACCGAACTCGCTGCGCCGGGGCAGCAACTGAGCCAGCAGCACCTGACCACCCAATTGCGCGCTGGCTTCATACAGCGTCACCTGGTGCCCGCGCGCGGCCGCCACCGCAGCCGCTTTCATCCCGGCAGGCCCACCGCCGACCACCATCACCCGCTTGCGCACGCTGGCCGCTGGCAACTTCCCGTACTGCTGCTCGCGGCCGGTTTCCGGGTGCTGGATGCAGGAGATCGGCAGGCCGCGATGGAAATGGCCGATGCACGCCTGGTTGCACGCGATGCAGGCGCGCACATCCTCGACGCGGCCGCTGTCGGTCTTGTTCGGCATCTGCGGGTCGCAGATCAGCGCGCGGGTCATGCCACACACGTCGGCCTGGCCACGGGCGAGGATCAACTCGGCTTCCTGGGGCTGGTTGATGCGCCCGGTGACGAACAGCGGAATGTGCAGCCGTGATTTGAAGGTACCGGCCTCGCGGGCCAGGTAGGCCGCCTCGATGGCCATGGGCGGGACGATGTGGATGGCGCCCCCCAGGGACGCCGAGGTGCCGGCAACGATGTGTACATAATCCAGACAGGATTGCAGGGCCTCAACGGCAGCCAGTGATTCGTCCTCGGTCAGGCCTTCGGCATCGCGCTCGTCGGCACTGATGCGCAGGCCGATGATGAAGTGCGCGTCGGTGCTGGCCCGCACGGCGGCGATGATTTCCCGCAAGAAGCGCAGGCGCTGTTCGAGGTCGCCGTTGTAGCCGTCGCTGCGACGGTTGACCCGTGCGTTGAGAAATTGCGCCGGCAGGTAGCCGTGGCTGGCGACCACCTCCACACCATCGATACCGGCCTGGTGCAGGCGCCGGGCGGCGGCGGCATAGCCGGCGACGATCTCGTCGATCATCGCCTGGTCCAGCGCCCGGGGCATCACCCGGAAGCGTTCGTTGGGCACCGCCGAGGCCGAATAGGCCACGGCCAGCAAGCCGTCGGCCGACTCCATGATCTCGCGCCCGGGATGGAAGATCTGCGACAGCACCACGGTGCCCTGGGCATGGCAGACCTCGGCCAGGCGGCGGTAACCCTCGATGCAGCTATCGTCGGTGGCCATCAGCACGTGGGAGGTGTAGCGCGCGCTGTCGTGCACACCGGCCACCTGCAGCACGATCAGGCCGACACCGCCCTCGGCGCGGGCCCTGTGGTAGGCGACCAACCGCTCGTTGACCAGGTTGTCGGTGGGCATCGAGGTGTCGTGCCCGCTGGACATGATGCGGTTTTTCAGGCGCTTGCCACGGATCTGCAGTGGCTCGAACAGGTGCGTGAAGGCGGTGGACATGCGGTCAGGCTCCGGCGTGTTATCCCCTGGGAGCCAGGCATGCTGGCGCCTGCGGTGGACGTTCGTTGTTTGACCATAAAAGTGTAGCCACAGTAAAAAATCAACTTGTTTTTTTACTTTACGGAGACTAGGTTCGAAAGCACCCCGCCCTGGGGCGAACCTCACAGAAAAAAACAACGAGGGTCCTTCGATGAGAGCTTTTGCACGTAAACCGGGCTTGTGTGCTTTGTGCTTGTGCCTTGGCCTGGGCAGCGCCCAGGCGGCGTCGGACATGGTCGTGGTGGGCTATGGCGGTGCCGGGCAGAAAGCCCAGGACGTGGCGATCTTCCAGCCGTTCAGTGCCCAGGACAAAAGCAAATTGATCCAGACCGAGTACAACGGCGAGATGGCGCGGATCAAGGTGATGGTCGACACCGGCAATGTCGACTGGGACGTGGTGCAGATCGAAGGACCCGATTTGCTGCGTGGCTGCGACGAAGGCATGTACGAGCGCCTGGACTGGAACCGCCTGGGGCGCAAGGACCAGTTGATCGCCGACGCCGCCCAGGACTGCGGTTCGGCAGCGCTGGTATGGAGCGTGGCGATTGCCTACGACCGCGACCGGCTGGCCCAGGCACCGACCTCCTGGGCGGACTTTTGGGACGTCAGGAAGTACCCGGGCAAACGCGGCCTGCGCAAGCGTGCGGTGTACAACCTCGAATTCGCCTTGCTGGCCGATGGCGTCAAGGTCGAGGACGTCTACAGCGTGCTGGCGACGCCCGAGGGCGTGAACCGGGCGTTCGCCAAGCTCGATGAGCTCAAGCCGAATATCCAGTGGTGGGAGGCCGGAGCCCAGCCGCCGCAATGGTTGATGGCGGGAGACGTGGTGATGACTTCCACCTACAGCGGTCGCATCGCCTCGGCGGCGCAGAACGGCAGCCCGCTGGCCCTGGTCTGGCCGGGCAGCCTGTATGGCATGGATTACTGGGCGATCATCAAGGGCTCGAAACATGTGCAGCAGGCCGAGCGACTGATCGCCTATGCCAACCGGCCCGAGGCCCAGGTGCGTTACGTCGGGCAGATTCCCTACGGCCCGACCAATACCGAGGCCGCCGCCGAACTCGATCCGTCCCTGGCCAAATGGGTGCCGACCGCCAAGCAGAATCTGGAAGGCGCCCTGGCGATGAATGTCGAGTTCTGGGTCGACCATGGTGAAGAGCTGGAGCAACGGTTCAACGCCTGGGCCAGCAAGTAACCCATGTCGGCCGGGCGGCTATGCTTGCCCGGCCCCCTTGAATCACCCGAGAGCCCCTGACCATGAAGACCGAACGGCAATTGCGCGAGGAACTGGCCGCCTGCTACCGGCTGATCGCGCACTTTCGCATGACCGACCTGATCTTCACCCATATCTCGGTGCGCCTGCCGGGCCCCGAACACCATTTCCTGATCAACCCCTACGGGCTGATGTTCGATGAAATCACCGCGTCCAGCCTGGTGAAGATCGACCTGGGTGGCCACGCCGTCGAGCCATCGCCCTATCGGGTCAACCCGGCGGGCTTCGTCATCCATAGCGCGATCCATGGTGCCCGGGAAGACGCACAGTGCGTGCTGCATACCCATACCCGCGCCGGTTGCGCAGTGGCGGCGATGGAGTGCGGGTTGTTGCCGGTGAACCAGATATCCATGGAGTTCTATGGCAAGGTCGCCTACCACGACTACGAAGGCGTGGCGCTGGACATGAGCGAACAGCAGCGGCTGGTAGCCGACCTGGGCGACAGGCCGGTGATGATCCTGCGCAACCATGGGCTGTTGACGGTAGGACGCAACGTGAGCGAGGCGTTCATGCGCATGTACTACCTGGAAAAGGCCTGCGAGATCCAGCTGGCGGCGCAGGCAGCTGGCAAGCTGGTGTTGCCGCCCCACGAGGTCTGCACGCATACCGAGCGCCAGTTCAATGATCCGGGACGGCCGCTGGAAGAGGGGCAACTGGCGGATCCGGACGGCATGCAGCTGGCGTGGGCAGCGTTGTTGCGCTTGCTGGACCGGGTGGCACCCGACTATCGCGACTGAACCTAGCGCTGGGCGATATGACCGATGCCATCAGCACGGTGCGACTGCAGGTATGGCAGCACCGCCGCCAGCAGCGCGCCCTTGAACGGCTCCTGGAAGCGGTGGGCCAGACCGGGAATCAAACGTAGCTGACTGCCCTGGATATGCGCTGCCAGGTGCACCCCGTGCATCACCGGCAGCAGCGGGTCGGCGGTGCCGTGGACCACCAGGGTCGGTACCCGCAGGCGGTTGAGCAATTCCACCCGGCTCGGTTCGGCGAGGATCGCCATGATCTGGCGCTTGACCCCCTCGGGGTTGAACGCCCGGTCGTAGGAGGCCGCCGCCTGCTGCAACAGAACCTGACGATCGTCATGCACCTGCGGGCTGCCCAATGCCGCCAGCAGGTCGGCCTGCTGCTCGATGGCCACCTCGCGGTTCGGCGCACTGCGCTGGGCCAACTGGCGAATCAGCGCCGGGCTCGGTGCCGGCAGGCCCTGGGCACCGGAGCTGGACATGATCAGGGTGAGGCTCTCGACCCGCTCCGGGGCCATGGCCGCCAGGTGCTGGGCGATCATCCCGCCCATGCTCACACCGAGCACGTGGAAGCGCGGCTCGTCCAGGTAGGCCATCAGTTCCAGGCCGTCCTCGGCCATGTCCTCCAGGGTGTAAGGCGCATTCACCGACAACCCCAGGCGATAGCGCACCAGCTCGAAGGTCAGGCTGGCGTCGGCCGGCGCCTGGTTCCAGCGCGACAGGCCGACATCGCGGTTGTCGTAGCGAATCACCCGGAAGCCCTGCTTGCACAGCGCCTCGACCACCTCGTCCGGCCAGTGAATCAACTGGCCACCCAGGCCCATGACCAACAGCAAGGCCGGATCGCTGCTGCGACCGACGCTCTGGTAAGCCAGGCTGACCTGTTTCAGCTGCGCCTGCTGGACAGGCGCATGCACATCGCAGCGCCCGGCGGCCCACGAAGAAGAGGCGCATAACAGCGCCAGGATAAAGAAATAAACCCGCATGGAAGAAACACCGAAAACGAAATCCCCAGTAGAGCGCGAGTGTGATGATGTTCTTGCCAGCGCGCTGCCACAGTTCGGTGACAATTTCGTGAACCCTGCTGAATGGCGTCCGTGGGGCAAGCAGATTGATATTGCGGCTGCAGACCTCATCGTCGGCAACCCGACTCCCACAGGGTTCCGGGCCAGCCACAGGCCCCTGTGGGAGCTGGCTTGCCAGCGATGACGGTGCTGAACTCACCGACGCAGTCGCTGGAAAGTCAGTTCCCACAAGTCCACGCCGCCCCGATATCTATCTACCGCCTCCCTGCCCATGGCTTGCCCTGAAATCCGCCCACCGCGGCCACCCGCGCCGCGCTTTCAAGGAACGCCAGCCATGTTCGATACCCCAGACGATGCCCTGATGGATGTGCTCGACTTCGAGCTCATCCCGCCCCTCCCCGTTACCCGCAGCGAAGACGAAAACCTGTTCCTCGCCGCCTCGCGCACCTGGCAGCAGAGCTGCCAGCGCTTGTTCGACCTGCTGCGCGACGCTCCCGGCGTACGCAGCGGCATCCGCCAGGCGATCGCCGAACGCTGGAGCCTGGATGCCGGCCAGTGCGGCCTGTACGTGAAGGATGGCCTGCGCCTCGGCCTCGACGATGCCGCAGCGTTCATCGCCCAGTATCCGGACATCGTCCTCGACGAACGCTGCCGGGTATACGGTTTCCCCGCCGGGCATGAACTGCATGACCTGCCCCCGCGCGCGCTGCTCGAGCGCCTCAAGGTCCTCGACCTGCGCGAGCGCCTGGACCAGGACTGGCAACGCTACTGGCACGCCCGCGCTCCCGGCACCCGACAGTCCCGCTGGAACGACGCCGCCCGGCACTATCGCCTGCATCTCCAGGCCGCCGTCGAGCGCAGCTTTGCCGCTGGCGAACTGGGCGCCGAATGGCGGCAGATCCTGCAACAACTGGTCGAAGGCCGCGACAACCACTTCGTGCGCATCCCCCATGGCCGGCTCGCCTCGGGCAGCCAGCAATCCCTGCCGGGGGCGCTGGTGATCGCCAGCGATAGCAGCCTGTTGCTTTATCTGCCCAGCCATAGCCCGGTACTGCAATTGTTCAGCAGCCAGGACGCGCTGGAGCAGCACCTGGTGAATCGCCAGGACCTGCTGGGGGACGACCGGCAACCCTTCATCGGCATCGATCACGAAACCGTCGCCGCACCTCTGGAAAGTGCCTTCAAACGCCTGATGGGCAGCCTGCGCACCCGCCGCCTCGCGGCACTGGCCGACAACCCGCTGGGCGACCTCGAACGAGCCCTGGACCAGGCCGACCGATTCGACATCCGGCGCGCCAGCACCTGGCTGCTGGCCGACGCCGAAGCACTGGCTTCGACAGACAGCGACACCGACGCCATTGCGCCGGCAGACAGCTTCGGCGGCCTGTACCGCGACCTGCCATTCAGCGCCCGCCTGGACAAGGTCAACCGCCAACTGAGCGCACTCGAAGTGTTGCTGGAGGAACTCGACGGACAACTGCCCGGTGCCCTGCAAACGGCACTCGATGCCTTGCAAGACGCCCAGGCCGAGAGCATCGACGCCGCGGCGGCGCTGCTGGCAACGGCGGTACCGGACCGTACCAGCGAGCACTACCAGACCCTGAAGCAGGCCCGGATCGCCGGCCTGCGTTGCGAAGCGGACATCCAGCAGACCATGAAACTGCTCGACAGCGAGCAGCGCAGCCTGCTCGACGCCGTGTTGCGGGCACCGCTGGCCGGACAACGGCTGGATGCCGTGGTGGTCGCCAGCCTGCACCTGCACGACCAGCAAGATCGGCACGAACTGGAAGGCGCCTTGCTGATCGGTCACGCCACGGCCGAGGGGCAGTTCTCCTCAGCCCAGCCGGTCCTGCTGTACTGGCCCGGCGCCGGGGGAGGCTTGCAGGGTTTTCCGTCGCGTGCGGCCATGGAGCGGGAGTTCCTCAAGACCGTCCCCGACGAGCGAACACTGACCCTGATCGAGCTGCACGACGATCCCTTCGAGCACAGCCTCGCCCGCCAACTGTCCCGCTACGAAGCCGAACTGCGCGGGCTGGATGAACAGGGCTCCGCCGACTCGGCCCTGCATGCCCTGCGCGAACAGACCCTCGCCCATCTCCAGGTTCCAGCTCATCCGGCTCGCGACCTGGCCCTGCAGCATCTGGCCGAACAGCACTACAGCGCGACCCTCTCGCACCAGGCCCCCGACTGGTTGCTGCAACTCGACAACGGCGCGCGCCAGCAATTCAGGCAACTGATCGAACGCTATCTGGTGGCCATGCAGCGCTCGCGAACCTTTCTCGCTGGCGCCCTGCCTCCCCGTCACTCGTTCGCCCGCCAGCAGGTGGCCAGCCGCCTGCGCCAGGCCTTCGACCTCAGCGAGGATGTCCAGGTCCAGCTCGACCTGCCGGACAGCGTGCGCTACGCGCGCGAGCCGATCGCCGGTTCGGGTGCACCGGGCACCCCGGTGCGGCTGGTGGAAATTCCCAGCGCCGAGCGCAGCCGCCTGAGCCTGGAGGACCTGGCGTTGCAGCAGATCGACCCGACGCTGGAACAGCGCCTGCACTTCATGCAGGTGCTGGTCAGCGGCGGCGATGACCGCGAGCATCCGCGTCTGCTTGAAAGCATCAGCCTCGACTGGTTGCGCAGCACCGTCAGCGAGCTGGACCTGGCCGGGCAGTACGAGCAACGCATCCGCGACGCCTTCATGGGCACTGCCGATGAAGCCCCCTTCAGCGCCGAATACCGCGAGGAATGTCTGCGGGAGCCATGGCGCCTGATGCTGCGCCTCCAGGGCGAAGCCGCGCGCAACCAGCAACGCCTCGATGCCCAGGGGCAGCGTCTGCTTGAAGCCGCCATCGACGGCGACACCAGCACAGCGAACTTCAGCCTGCTGCCGGTCCTGCTGACCAGCGGCGGCGAAGACACCGACGGCCAGGGTGCCGGCCTCTCCGGTATCACCCTGATCCACCAGGCCGGAACCACCCTGCTCTACCTGCCGGACAGCCCGGACGGGCGTTTCCTGCGCCAGTTCGACAGCCTCGAAGCGGCACGCCGCGCGTTGTTCAGGCTGTGCTTCGACGACCCCATGGCCCGCTACCTGGCGCAGCGCACCCTGGCCGGCGACCCCGCCGCCCATGTCGCACGCATCACCGAGGCCTGCCTGCGCCAGTTCGACGGCATCATCGCTATCGGCCTGGCCTGGCCTGCCAGCACCTCCCTCGCCCGGCACCTCTGCGATGCGCACATGGGGCGGCTGATCGTCGCCCACCGTTCGTCCTCGCGCTCGCGCTACGACCTGTTCATGGAGCGCTACGCCCTGGAAAGCGGCATGGTGTTCAACTACATCCGCATGGCCCTGGGCGTGGTTCCCTTCGTCGGTAGCCTGGTCGCGGTGCTGGACGGATGGCTGGCGGCCAACCAGGCGGTCGCTGCGGCACAGCGGGGTGATGTCGACGAAACCCTGGTCCAGCTCGAAGCGGTGCTGATGTGCCTGATCGACGCGGTGATGGATGTACTGCCGGGGGTCAGCGTCAATCCGGCCGCGCTGCGCCAGGCGACCCGCCAGCGCCGCCTGCTCGGCCTCGCCAGGCTGCCTTCGACGGCAGCGGGCAAAGGCAATGCCGTGCAGCGCTTCAGCGGCTACGAATATCCCGACGCCCTGTCGCTCAACGGCCTGGCCCCCGGCAGCGAAGGGATCTACCGCAACGTCTACCGCCATGCCCAAGGCGACTTCATCCTCAATCACGGCCGCTTGTACCAGGTGGGCTTCGACCAGGGCCGGCATACCTGGCGCCTGCTCGGCAAAGGCGCTGGCTACCGGCAGCCGATCGCGCTGGACGAAACCGGGCAGTGGGACACCCATGGCGCTCTGTTCGGCGTGAACATCGTCAGCCCGGTCGCCGGTGGCGGTGGCGTGCTCGGGCACCTGGCCGACGGTCTCGACCCGCTATGGCCGGCGGTGATCCGCGAGCGCCTGCCACGCTGGTGGACCGATCCAGGCCTGCGCCGCCTGCGCACCCTGCGCAGCAGCACCGATTACCAATTGCGTGAGCTGGACCGGCTCAACCGCGAGACGGCCCACGAGCAGCGCCTGTTCAACCGCATGACCGACGACCGCCAGCGCCTGCACCAGGCGGAAAAACTGGCCAATCATTTCGCCTACGAACGGCATGTCGCCGAGAAGATCTATCCGGAGCTGGAAGAGCTCGCCCAGTTGAGCGCCGGCAACAACCGCACCCGGGCCAAGGACCTGATGAGCCGGGTCGCCTGGCTGCAGGTCAATCGCCTGACCAACGAGCTCAACGGCATCAAGCGCAGCGCCACCGAAGTACTTGACCATGTCGATGAGCTGGTAGCCGATACGGCGAACACGCCGCCGACGGAAATCGCCAAGCATCTGCAGATCATGAAGCGCCGCAAGGTCCTGCGTGTGCAGTTGATCGGCAAGCTCCAGGCCGTGGCCAACTACACCCACGCCATCGAACTGTGGGCCAAACGCATCACCAACGCCACGCAGAAGTCCAAGGTCAGCGAGGACATCAACCATGCCTTGCGCAACTTCAACCAGTCGACCTGCGACATTCTCAAGGTGCGCAACTACCTCGAGGTGATCAACCGCTACGAAGCCGCCACCGACCAGTCCTGGTTCTACTTGCAGATCCCGGTGGCCAGGGCGCGAACCGAGGTGGACCGCAACCTGAACAACCTGTTCCACCTGCCGGAAGTGCGCAGCAACGCCGAGCAACGCAAGCGCATGCTCGAGGCCTGCATCGACTCCTTCGAGCGCTATAGCCACAACCTGCGGGCCTGGGCCACCAGTTACGCGAACTACTTCGATCACGCCTTCGTCGAGCCGTTGCTCGAACACCTGGAATCGATCAGCGACCTGGCGGAACGCTGGAAACGCAAGATTCCCCAACCCGCGCCGAAACCCGTGAACGAGACGCGACGCGGCCCCTCCGTCGACCGCAAGCTGTTCGAAACCGAAGACAACCAGTTTTTCATCGGTATCGAGGAAGAGGTGGCCGGAGCCGAGCGGCGCATCATCATCAACCGGATCAACAACGGCACCGAGGTGTACGTACCGGGCAAGGCGGGCCTGTGGCGCCTGGCCAGTGCGCCACGGACCCCGACGCCCAGCCCCCCGGTGGATATCAACCACCTGCTGGGCGAAGCCCGGGAACGCCTGGACAAGCTGTCGGCGTACAAGGACAAGGTCGAAAGCTATGCACGCCAGGACATGCTGCCGCGCAACCTGGAGCATTTGATGCTCAGCGAAGCCAATGAGCTGCGCGCCCGGGCCGAGCGCATCGCCGAGCACGCACCGTCGGCGGAAATCATCGCCACCCTGCGGCGCAAGGCCGATGGGCTGGTCGACAAGGGGCGTACCCTGCGCATCCGCCAGTCACTGGCGAGCAAGGTGCCCAACGAGGGCATGCTCGATTACCTGATGGAACAGAAGGCCGTGGATATCCGCAAGATCGGTGGGCTGATCCAGTTGCCCAAGCGTATCGAGGGACAACCCGACTTCCTTCAGGAATTCGAAATCCGTGACCTGACCCAGGGCACCCCGAATGCGAAGTGGTACGCGCACTTCCATTTCCACAGCAAGAACCCCGGCTTCGAGCGCTTCACCAAGGCCCACCTGAAGACGGCCGAGCAGCGTCGACTGGGCCTGCAATGGCAGCTGGCACAAGGCGAAGGCGCCGAACGGATCTGGCGCGGCGACATCGCCCGGCCGATGGCGAAGAAGCATTTCGCCGCCCTGTTCAAGCACAGCAGCGAACAGTAAGCAGCATGCCCGTATCGGCGACCTCACGCCGATACGGGCCATTCGCGGCAAAGCGGTCGACAGCCAAGACTGCATGAGACAAACTCACCGGCATTCCGTTTTACTCAAATAATTCTCATGGAGACCGCCAGGTGCTCGAAATCCGCCACCTGAAAACCCTGCACGCCCTGCGCGAGGCCGACAGCCTGGTGGAGGCCGCCGAACGCCTGCACCTGACCCAGTCGGCGCTGTCGCATCAGTTCAAGGAGCTGGAAGAACGCCTGGGCATGCAGCTGTTCGTGCGCAAGACCAAACCGATCCGCTTCACCAGCGCCGGCCTGCGCCTGCTGCAACTGGCCGACGCCACCCTGCCCCTGCTGCGCGGTGCCGAGCGGGACATCGCCCGTCTCGCCGGCGGCACCGCCGGACGCCTGCACATGGCCATCGAATGCCACAGCTGCTTCCAATGGCTGATGCCGACCATCGACCAGTTCCGCGACGCCTGGCCGGAGGTCGAACTGGACCTGGCCTCGGGCTTCGCCTTCGCCCCGCTGCCGGCCCTGGCCCGCGGCGACCTCGACCTGGTGGTGACCTCCGACCCGCTGGACCTCGCCGGGATCACCTACGTGCCGCTGTTCACCTACGAAGCCATGCTCGCCGTGGCCAACCAGCATGCGCTGGCGAGCCGGCCGTATGTGCTGCCGGAGGACCTGGCCACGGAAACCCTGATCACCTACCCGGTGGAACGCGATCGCCTGGACATCTTCACCCGCTTCCTCGAACCGGCCGACGTCGAACCGGCGCAAGTGCGCACGGCGGAACTGACGGTGATGATGATGCAACTGGTGGCCAGCGGCCGTGGCGTCTGCGGCATGCCGCACTGGGCGCTGCACGAATACAGCTCGCGGGGCTATGTGAAGGCCAAGCGCCTGGGCGAGAAAGGCCTGTTCGCCACGCTCTACGCCGCGGTGCGCACCGATATGCTCGATGCGCCGTACATGCGCGACTTCCTGCTCACCGCCAAGGACACCTCGTTCTCCACCCTGGACGGCGTCAGTGCCGTGCGCTGAGGCTCTGTACGAACCTGAGGCTCAGGCCAGCTTGCGCTGCTCCTGCACCAGGCGCAGCGCCAGGGCGGCGAGGACGAAGCCCATCACATAGCGCTGCAGCATCAGCCACAGCGGATAACGCATGAACCAGGCGGAAATGCCGGCGGCGAACAGGGCGATCAGCAGGTTGACGGTGAAACTCACACTGATCTGGGTGATGCCGAGGATCAGGCTCTGGGCCAGCACCGAGCCGTGCTCCGGGGTGATGAACTGCGGCAGGATCGACAGGTAGAACATCGCCACCTTGGGGTTCAGCAGGCTGGTGAGAAAGCCCATCAGCACCAGTTTGCGCGGCGAGTCCGGAACCAGCTCGCGGGGTTCGAAGGGCGAGCGGGCGCCGGGTTTCACCGCCTGCCAGGCCATCCACAACAGGTAGCCGGCACCGGCCCAGCGCAGGATGTCGTAGCCCAGCGGCACGGCCATGAACAGAGCGGTCAGGCCGACGGCGGCGGCGCTCATGTGCACCAGGAAGCCGGCGACCACCCCCAGCAGCGAAGTCACCCCGGCCATGCGCCCCTGGCAGATGGAGCGGGAGATCAGGTAGATCATGTTCGGTCCGGGGGTGAGGACCATCAGCAGGGCGGCGCCGGTGAACAGCAGCCAGTCGTTGAGGGGGATCATTTGACGCACTCCTTTGCAGAGGTTTTTGTTGTTCTTCAGGGCCTCATCGCCGGCAATGCCGGCTCCCACAAGGTTCGGCGGTGTACGCGATACCTGTGGGAGCCGGCGTTGCCGGCGATGAGGGTTCAGTCACCGCGATACAACGGCAGGATCGAATCCCGGGTCAACGGCGCCAGCTCCAGTTGCCGGGCACTCTCGCCATCGACCCATAGCGCTTCCTCGATCTCCGCCGCCGGTTTTACATCTTCCGCCGTCTCCACCCGAAACAGCTCGCAGACCACCTCGAACCCCGGCTCGTTGGCCGCCGGCGCGCTGAAGTTGCCCAGATAGCTGGCCTGCGCCTCGTCGATACGCAGCCCCAGCTCCTCGAACAGCTCCCGCGCCAGGGCCGTCACCGGCGCTTCGTCCGCCTCGATCTTGCCCCCCGGCTGCATGAACGCCAGGGTGCCGCGCTTGCGCACTAGCAGGGTTTTCCCGCGCGGGTCGATCAACAGGGCTGCGGCGATGCGGATGGTCTTGCTCATGACGGCAACTCGTTGCAAAAAATGTCGGGCAAGGATCCCATGGTCACGCCACAGCTGACCAGTGGCACCTTGCAGGCACCGGACAAAAGCCGCATAACCAGAGGATGAATCTACCCGCCCTCGATCATCCGGTACTGGACGCCTTCCATCCGGCCATCCGCGCCTGGTTCCGCCGCCGTTTCGCCACGGTCACCGCCGCCCAGGCCCGGGCCTGGCCGTTGATCCACCAAGGCGAATCGCTGCTGGTGGCCGCGCCTACCGGCTCCGGGAAGACCCTGACCGCCTTTCTCGCGGTGCTCGACGAGCTGTTCGTGCAAGGACTGGAGCAGGATGGCCAATTGCCCGAGACCACCCTGGTGGTCTACGTCTCGCCGCTGAAGGCGCTGTCCAACGATATCCAGATCAACCTGCAGGAGCCGCTGGCCGGGATCAGTGCCGAACTGGAACACCAGGGCCTGCCGGTACCGCGTATCCGCACCGCTGTGCGCACCGGCGATACCCCGCAGAAAGAGCGCACGGCCATGCGCCGCCAGGCCCCGCACATCCTGGTGACCACCCCGGAATCGCTGTACGTGCTGCTCGGTTCGGCCTCCGGTCGCCAGGGCCTGGCCAGCGTGCACACGGTGATCGTCGACGAAATCCATGCCATCGCCGGCAACAAGCGTGGCAGCCACCTGAGCCTGAGCCTGGAGCGCCTGCAAGCCCTGTGCGCCCGGCCGTTGCGGCGTATCGGCCTGTCGGCGACCCAGCGCCCGCTGGAACGGGTAGCGCAGTTCCTGGTCGGCAGCGAGCGGCGCTGCGCCATCGTCGATATCGGCCATGCCCGCCAGCGCGACCTGGGCATCGAAGTGCCGCCGCAGCCGCTGGGCGCGGTGATGGCCAACGATGTGTGGGAGCGGGTCTACGACCGCCTCGCCGTGCTGGCTGGCGAACACCGCACCACCCTGGTCTTCGTCAACACCCGGCGCCTGGCCGAGCGTCTGGCCCGTCACCTGAGCGAGCGCCTCGGCCGCGATGCCGTGGCCGCCCACCATGGCAGCCTGGCCAAGGAGGCCCGGCTGGACGCCGAGCAACGCCTCAAGCGCGGTGAACTGCGGGTGCTGGTGGCCACCGCCTCGCTGGAACTGGGCATCGATATCGGCGAGGTGGAACTGGTCTGCCAGATCGGCTCGCCGGGCTCCATCGCCGCCTTTCTGCAAAGGGTCGGACGCTCCGGGCACCAGGTCGACGGCACACCCAAAGGCCGCCTGTTCGCCACCAGCCGCGATGACCTGATCGAATGCGTGGCCCTGCTCGATTGCGTGCGCCGGGGCGAGCTGGACGAGGTGCAGATTCCCCGCGCGCCGCTGGATGTGCTGGCGCAGCAGATCATCGCCGAAGTCAGTTGCCAGGCCTGGCCGGAGCAGGCGCTGCTCGAACTTTTTCGCCGCGCCCAGCCCTATGCCGGGCTCGATGAAAAGCACTACCAGGCCCTGCTGCGCATGCTCGCCGAGGGCTACAGCGGCCGCCAGGGCGTACGCGGCGCCTACCTGCACCGCGACGCGGTCAGCGGTGAACTGCGCGGCCGTCGCGGCAGCCAGCTGACCGCCCTGACCAGCGGCGGCACCATCCCCGACAACGCCGACTACGCGGTGCTGCTGGAACCTCAGGCGTTGAATATCGGCAGCGTCAACGAGGACTTCGCGGTCGAGAGCATTGCCGGCGATATCTTCCAGTTGGGCAATGCCTCGTACCGCATCCTGCGGGTCGAGCCGGGCAAGGTGCGGGTCGAGGACGCCCAGGGCCAGCCGCCGAACATCCCGTTCTGGCTCGGCGAAGCGCCGGGGCGCAGTGACGACCTGTCCCGCGCGGTGGCCCGCCTGCAAGCGGAAATCGACCAGCGCCTGCAAGACAGCGACGGCAACGAACAACCGCTGCTCGACTGGCTCGGCGCGACCCTCGGCCTGGGCCCGGACAGCGCCGGGCAACTGCTCGACTACCTCGGCCGCAGCCGCCAGGTGCTCGGCGCCCTGCCGTCCCAGGACACCCTGGTGATGGAGCGTTTCTTCGACGAGTCCGGCGGCACCCAACTGATCATCCATTCGCCCTTCGGCAGCCGTATCAACCGCGCCTGGGGCCTGGCCCTGCGCAAGCGTTTCTGCCGCACCTTCAACTTCGAATTGCAGGCGGCGGCCAGCGAAGACGCGATCATCCTGTCGCTGTCGGCCGGTCACAGCTTTGCCCTGGAAGAAGTCTGGCGCTACCTGCCCAGCGCCAGCGCCGAGCACATCCTGATCCAGGCGGTGCTCGACGCGCCGCTGTTCGGCGTGCGCTGGCGCTGGAACGCCGGGGTGGCCCTGGCCCTGCCGCGCTTTGCCGGTGGCAAGCGCATCGCCCCGCAGATCCAGCGAATGCGCAGCGAAGACCTGACCGCAGCGGTGTTTCCCGACCAGTTGGCCTGCCTGGAAAACATCGTCGGCGAGCGCGAGGTGCCGGATCACCCGCTGGTGGAACAGACCCTCGACGACTGCCTGCACGAAGCCATGGACGCCGAAGGCTGGCTGGCCCTGCTGCGGCGTATCGAGAGCGGCGGCATCCGCCTGATCTGCCGCGACCTGCCGGCGCCCTCGCCTCTTGCCGCGGCCATTCTCAATGCCCGGCCCTACGCCTTTCTCGACGACGCGCCGCTGGAAGAGCGGCGGACCCAGGCCGTGCTCAACCGGCGCTGGAGCGAGCCGCAGAGCGGTGATGAGCTGGGCACCCTCGACCGCGAGGCGATCGCCGCAGTGGCCGCCGAAGCCTGGCCGGCGCCGAACGGCAGCGATGAAATGCATGAAGCGCTGATGAGCCTCGCGGCGATCAGCCCGGCGGAGGTGACGGCCAATCCCGCCTGGGAAGGCTGGCTGCAAGGCCTGGCCAGGTCCGGGCGCGCCTGCCGCATCGCTGGCCTGTGGCTGGCGCGGGAACGGCTGAACCTGCTGCTGGCGGTGTACCCCGGCGCCAGTGTCGAGCCGGACCTCGGCCTGCTGCCTGGTTTCGACGAAACGTTCGACGCAGATGACGCTGCGGTCGAGCTGGTGCGCGCCCGCCTCGGCGGATTCGGGCCGCTGACGGTGGAGCAGATCGCCGCACCGCTGCACCTGCCGCTGTCCACAGTGACCCAGGCCCTGGCCCGGCTCGAAGGCGAAGGCTACGTGCTGCGCGGCCAGTTCCACCCCGACCAGTCCGGAGAACAATGGTGCGAGCGCCACCTGCTGGCGCGTATCCACCGCTACACCATCAAGCGCCTGCGCCGGGAGATCGAGCCGGTCAGCCTGCAGGATTTCATGCGTTTCCTGTTCGACTGGCAGCACCTGTCCACCACCGCCCGCCTGCAAGGCCCCGCCGCCCTGGGCGAAGTGCTGGAGCAGTTCGAAGGTTATGCCGCAGCCGCCAGCGCCTGGGAAAGCGACCTGCTGCCAGCGCGCCTGGCCGACTACAGCCCGCGCTGGCTGGATGAAGCCTGCCGTGCCGGCAAGTTCGCCTGGGCCCGCCTCGCGCCCTCGGCCAAGGCCGCCGCCAGCACCTTGCGCAGCACGCCGCTGGTGCTGCTGCCGCGCGGACGCGTGGGGCTCTGGCAGGGCCTGGCGCAGCCGCTGGATGTCGAGGCCCTGTCGCCGCGGGCGCAGAAAGTCCATGCAGCCCTCAGCCAGCACGGTGCCCTGTTCTTCGACGAACTGCGCGACGAGGCTCGACTACTGCCCACCGAACTGGAAAACGCCTTGCAGGAGCTGGTCGCCGCCGGGCTGGTCAGTGCCGACAGCTTCGCCGGGTTGCGCGCGCTGATCACCCCGGCGAGCAAGCGCCAGGCCCACAGCAGCCGGCGCGGACGCGGGCCGCTGTTCGGCGGCATGGACGACGCCGGGCGCTGGGCCTTGCTGCGCCGCAGCGCGGCTGGCGAGGACCGCGAAGCCGTGCTCGAACAGGTCGCCCGCACCTTGCTGCGCCGCTATGGCGTGGTGTTCTGGCGCCTGCTGGAACGCGAGGCCGACTGGCTGCCGAGCTGGCGCGAACTGCTGCGCACCTTCCATCGCCTCGAAGCCCGCGGCGAGATCCGTGGCGGACGCTTCGTCAGTGGCCTGGCCGGGGAACAGTTCGCCTTGCCCGAGGCCATCGCCACGCTACGCGGGGTCAGGCGACGGCCGCTGGATGGCAGCCTGATCGTGGTCAGTGGCAGTGATCCGTTGAATCTCAGTGGCAGTCTGCTGCCGGGCAACAAGGTGCCGGCGTTGGCGGGGAATCGGTTGCTGTATCGGGATGGTGTGCCGGTGGGAGCCCTGGTGGCGGGGACGGTGCAGTTGTGGCCGCAGGTCGAGGAAAAACATGAAACCTTGCTGCGCGAGCGTCTGATCCGGGGCATCTGACTGGCTACAAGCCCCCATCCGCTATATGGTTTATGGCTTGCCTGACGTGTCCAACAAGGAAACCGTATGAGCCTGTCACTCCTGAGCCGCTACGCCTTCTTCGTCGCCTGCGTCCTTTTCACCTTCGCCTGCCTGCCCTTCCTGCACCACGACTGGCTGTGGCCGTTCGCCCTGACCACCGGGGTGCTGAGCCTGATCGGCCTGTTCGATCTGCTGCAGAAGCGCCATGCGGTGCGGCGCAATTACCCGATCCTCGGCAATATCCGCTACCTGGTCGAGGGCATCCGCCCGGAGATCCGCCAGTACCTGCTGGAGTCCGATAGCGATGCCCTGCCGTTTTCCCGGGCACAGCGTTCGCTGGTGTATGCCCGGTCCAAGAACGAGCAGTCGGACAAGCCGTTCGGCACGCTGATCGATGTCTATCAGTCCGGCTTCGAGTTCATCGGCCATTCCATGCGCCCGGCGCCCTTGACCGACCCGACCGCGTTCCGGGTGATCGTCGGCGGGCCGCAGTGCACCCAGCCGTATTCGGCGTCGGTGTTCAATATTTCGGCGATGAGCTTCGGCTCCCTCAGCGCCAACGCCATTCGCGCGCTGAACATGGGCGCCAAGCTGGGCAATTTCGCCCATGACACCGGCGAGGGCAGCATCAGCCCGTACCACCGCGAACATGGCGGCGACCTGACCTGGGAGCTGGGCAGCGGCTATTTCGGCTGCCGTACCGCCGATGGCCGTTTCGACCCCGAGCGTTTTGCCGAGCAGGCGCGCAATCCCCAGGTGCGCATGATCGAGATCAAGATGAGCCAGGGCGCCAAGCCCGGCCATGGCGGCATCCTGCCCAAGCACAAGGTGACCAAGGAGATCGCCGAGACCCGCGGCATCATGATGGGCGAGGACTGCATCTCGCCGTCGCGGCACAGTGCCTTCTCCACGCCCATCGAGCTGATGCATTTCATCGCGCAGCTGCGCGAGCTGTCCGGCGGCAAGCCGGTGGGCTTCAAGTTCTGCCTGGGTCATCCCTGGGAATTCATGGGCATCGCCAAGGCCATGCTGGAAACCGGCATCCTCCCCGACTTCATCGTTGTCGATGGCAAGGAAGGCGGTACCGGTGCAGCGCCGGTGGAATTCACCGACCATATCGGCGTGCCGCTGCGCGAGGGCCTGCTGTTCGTGCACAACACCCTGGTCGGCCTGAACCTGCGCGACAAGATCAAGCTTGGCGCCAGCGGCAAGATCGTCAGTGCCTTCGATATCGCCAGCGTGCTGGCCATCGGCGCCGACTGGGCCAACTCGGCGCGCGGCTTCATGTTCGCCATCGGCTGCATCCAGTCGCAGAGCTGCCACACCAACAAGTGCCCGACCGGCGTCGCCACCCAGGACGGCCTGCGCCAGCGCGCCCTGGTGGTGCCGGACAAGGCCGAGCGGGTGTTCAACTTCCACCGCAACACCCTCAAGGCCCTGGCGGAAATGCTCGCCGCCGCCGGCCTCGATCACCCGTCGCAACTGGAGGCGAAACACCTGGTGCGGCGCATGTCGGCCACCGAGATCAAGCTGTTCTCGCAACTGCATGTGTTCCTCAAGCCGGGCGAGCTGCTCAGCGGCGAGGTCAGCGGCGAGTTCTACCAGCGCATGTGGCGGATGGCGCGGGCGGACAGCTTCGAGCCGCACAGCGAAGCGGCCGCCTGAGAGACATTCAGTAACATCCCACCGTTGCAATCTCCGTTGAAACTGCCCACCCTCCGCGCCGCCGATCGGTAAAGACCGACGGCGCGGAACCGGGGTCGCCGTGGTCGATCCTCTACTGAAACACCCTGCGCAAGAGCCTTGACCATGACCAACGCCCGCGACCATCGAATCGACTTTTTCCGCGGCCTGGCGCTGGTCTTCATTTTCTGGGACCACATTCCCGGCAACCCGCTGGCCAACCTGACCGTGCGCAACTTCGGCTTCAGCGATGCCGCGGAGATCTTCGTCTTCCTTGCCGGTTACGCGGCGGTGCTGGCCTACGGCAAGGTGGCGCTGCGCGACGGCTGGGTGGTGGCCTGCGTGCGCATCCTGCGCCGGGCCTGGGTGCTGTACGTGGTGCATATCTTCCTGCTGGTGTTATTGATGGGCATCGTCTTCGTCGCCAACAACCATGTGGAAACCCGCGACATGATCGAGGAGATGGGGCTCTACTATTTCCTCGGCAATCCGCAGCAGGCCCTGGTGGACGAGTTGCTGCTGCGCTTCAAGCCCAACCTCATGGACCCGCTGCCGCTGTACATCCTGCTGTTGCTCGGCCTGCCGCTGGTGTTGCCGTTGCTGCTGCGCAAGGCGGAGTACGTGGTCGGCGTGTCGGCGGCGCTGTACCTGATGGCGCCGATGTTCCAGTGGAACCTGGCGGCGCAGGAAGGCGGGGTGTGGTTCTTCAATCCGCTGGCCTGGCAGTTGCTCTTCGTCCTCGGCGGCGCGGTGGCGATCAATGGTCAACGCGAGCGTCCGCCGGAGCTGCGGCCTTTGTCGCGGCAGCCGTTGTTCATGGTCTCGGCGGGCTATCTGCTGGTATGCGCGGCGATCGCCCTGTCGTGGCGCTGGCCCGAGGTGCATGACGCACTGATGCCGAAGGTGCTGGCCGAATGGCTGTACCCGATCAGCAAGACCAACCTGTCGCCGGCGCGCCTGCTGCATTTCCTCGCCCTGGCCTACTGCACGGCGAAACTGCTGCCCGCCGGGCCCTGGGTGCACAGTTGGCTGGCGCAGCAGGGTTGCCGGATGGGGCGTTATTCGCTGGAAGTGTTCTGCTTCGGCGTGCTGCTGGCACCGCTGGCGGACATGGCCAATGCCCTGGGGGGCGAGAATTGGACCATGCAGGTGTTTACCGCAGTGATCGGGGTGGCGCTGATGATGGGGCTGGCGCTGTGGCTGGACTGGAACAAGCGGCTGACCCGGGTGGTGCCGGCAGCAGCGGCGTGACCCGGCGCGTCACCCCGAGGGCGTAGTACAGCACCGCCAGCCCGAGCAGGAACGCCGGCCCGACATACAGCGCCACGCGCAGATCGCCGAAGTAGCCCATCACCCCGAGCACCAGCCCGAGAAACGCCAGGGCCAGGTACGAACTCCACGGCCACAGCCACATCGGGTAGTGCAACCGCTGCCGCTCGGTCGGGTTCAGGCCGGCGCGGAACCTGAGCTGCGCCAGCAGGATCATAGCCCAGGTCCAGATCGCGCCGAAGGTGACGATGGCCGTGGCCCAGAGAAATACCTTTTCCGGCACCAGGTAATTGCCCAGCACACCCAGCAGCAACACGGCGAGGGACAGCAGCAAGGCATTGCGCGGTACTCCGGCCCGGGTGGTACGCGCGAACAGCGCCGGCGCCTGGCCTTTTTCCGCCAGCGCACAGAGCATCCGCCCGGTACTGAAGATCGCCACGTTGCAGGCCGACAGGGCTGCGCTGATCACCACGAAGTTGATCAGGCCGGCGGCGGTGCGGATCCCCAGGCGCTCGAAAGTCAGCACGAACGGGCTGCCAGCGCTGCCGATGCCATGCCACGGGTAGATCGCCAGGATCACCAACAAGGCGCCGACATAGAACAGCAGCAGGCGCCAGAACAGCGAGCCGATGGCCCGCGGAATGGTCCGTTGTGGCTGGCGGGTTTCGCCGGCGGCAAGGCCGACCAGCTCGGTGCCGAAATAGGCGAACATCACCAGTTGCAGCGACATCAGCACCCCGCCCAGGCCATTGGGCAGGAAACCGCCGTGCTGCCACAGGTTGCCCAGGCCCAGCGCCACCCCGTCATTGCCCAGGCCGAAGGCGATGATGCCGATCCCGCCGAGGATCAGGGCAACGATGGTGACCACCTTGATCAGGGCGAACCAGAACTCGAACTCACCGAAGGCGCGCACCGCCAGCAGATTGATCGCGCCCATGCACCCCAGCGCCGCGAGGGCCCAGAGCCAGCGCGGCTGCTCGGGAAACCAGATGCCCATGTAGATCGCCACCGCGCTGATTTCCGCGACGCAGATCACCAGCAGGGCGAACCAGTAGTTCCAGCCAGTGAGAAAGCCGGCCAGCGGCCCGAGGTAATCGTGGGCATAGCGGCTGAAGGAGCCGGATACCGGGTTGTGTACCGCCAGTTCGCCAAGCGCGCGCATGATCACCAGGATCGCCAGGCCACCGGCCAGGTAGGCCAGGACAATTGCCGGGCCGGCCATTTCGATGGCCTTGGCCGAGCCGAGAAACAGGCCGACGCCGATGCAGGCGCCAAGAGCGATAAGGCGGACATGGCGTTCACCGAGTTCGCGTTTCAGGGTGGTCATGGGCAGATTTCCGTGTGCCGGGAACGAGTTCCCCACTCTAGCCAGCCCGGCACCCGGCAAGGGCCCACCCCTCAGCACGGGACATTTCCTACGCCACTTTGGGAGTTATCCGACACTACCCAACAATTTTTTCACCACCCCCGGCCAGCGTCTAAGCTTCAGACAAAGCAAGAGAAATAACGAAATCAGGCTTAAGACTATGGGCGCACAGTGGCACTCGGATAACGGCAGTAACCTGGCAGCCGCTGAGCAATCGGAAGTACCGCCGTCTCCCCCACCACCACCCCGTCGCTCACGGCTGCGTTTCCTGTGGTGGCTGATCCTGCTGATCGTACTGGCCACCCTGGCCCTGCTGGCCTATGCCGCGACCAAGGAAATGCAGAGCTCGGCCATCCAGTCGCGGGAGTTCAGCAAGTTCGCCGCCACCCTGAGCTATTCGATGCACAAGGGCCCTACCGACGCCATGGTCTATCCCGGCGAGGGGCCCTTCGACAAGCGCCTGGGCTACAGCGCCCTGGGAGAGTTCATTCCGCGCCTGCTGAAGCGGGACTACGTGGTGGTGGAACAGACGCGCTTTTCACCGGCGCTGATGAGCTACGTCGATCATGGCTTTTTCGTGCCCTACACCGAGAAGATCCAGAGCGGCCTGAGCATCACCGACTGCAAGGGCAGCGTGCTGTACCAGTACCAGTATCCGCAGCACCTGTATCCGGACTTCGCCTCGATCCCGCCGGTGATGGTGCACAGCCTGCTGTTCATCGAGAACCGCGATCTGCTCGACCCCAACGACCCCAACGGCAACCCGGCGGTGGATTGGCCGCGTTTCGCCAAGGCCGCCTACACCCAGGTCGCCAAGTACCTGGCGCTGCCCGGGCAGTCGGCAGGCGGCAGTACCCTGGCCACCCAGTTGGAGAAATACCGGCATTCCCCGGATGGCCTGACCGTGTCCGGCGCCGAGAAAATCCGCCAGATGATTTCCGCCAGCGTGCGCGCTTATCAGGACGGGCCCCAGACCCTGGAAGCACGTCAACGCATCGTCCGCGACTACCTCAACAGCGTGCCGCTGTCGGCAGTGCCCGGGCATGGCGAGGTACATGGCATGGCCGAGGGCCTGCGGGTCTGGTACGGCGCCGATTTTGCCGAGGTCAACCGCCTGCTGGCATCGAATGCGACTGATCCGGAGACCTTGGCCGCCCGTGGCCTGGCCCTGCGCCAGGTGCTGTCGCTGATGATCGCCCAGCGGCGCCCCTCGCACTTCCTGGCCAAGGGCCGCAACGAGCTGGCAACCCTGACCGACAGCCATATCCGCCTGCTCGCCGCCAACAACATCATCGATCAGTCGCTGGCCGATGCCGCCCTGGCGAGCAAGGCGATCTACCGCGACTGGGTGGCCCAGCCGACCATCGTGCCGATCGTCACCAACAAGGGCATCAGCGTGGCCCGCAGCCGCCTGTCGAGCATGCTCAATCGCCCGCTGTACGACCTCGACCGCCTCGACCTGTCCGCCACCAGCACCCTGCAGTCGGACCTGCAGGAGCAGATCAGCCAGTACCTGCGCAACCTCGCCGACCCGGAATTTGCCTCGAAGATGGGCCTGTTCGGCGAACGCCTGCTGACCCCCACCAGCACCACCCAGGTGCGCTACAGCTTCACCCTGATGGAGCGCACCGCCGACGGCTCGCGGGTGCGGGTGCAGACCGACAGCACCGACCAGCCCTTCGACATCAACGAAGGCAGCAAGCTGGAACTGGGCTCCACCGCCAAGCTGCGGGTGCTGACCAGCTACCTGGAGATCGTCTCCGAGCTGCATGACCGCTACGGCAACCTGTCGGTGCCGGAGCTGAAGAAGGTCGAGGTGGCCGATGTAGACTTCATCACCCGCTGGGCCATCGACTGGATGATCCAGAACAAGGACCGGGACATCACCGCGATGCTCGACGCGGCGCTGGAGCGCAAGTACTCAGCCAGTCCCGGCGAGGCCTTCTTTACCGGCGGCGGCCTGCATGTGTTCAACAACTTCCGCAAGGAAGACAACGGCCGTATTCCGACCCTGAAGGACGCCCTGCGCGAGTCGATCAACCTGCCGTTCATTCGCCTGATGCGCGACCTGGTGCGCTACAGCACCTACCAGGCGCCGGGCAACAGCGCCGCGCTGCTCAAGGACGATGCCGAGCCGCGGCGGCAGGAATACCTGGCGCGCTTCGCCGACCGCGAAGGCACCGACTTCCTGCGGCGGTTCTGGAAGAAATACCAACGCAAAACCTCCCAGGAACGCCTCGACACCTTCCTCGACGGTCTGCGGGTCACACCGATCCGCCTGGCGGCGGTGCATCGCTACCTGTTCCCCGAGGCCGACCAGGCCACCTTCAATGCCTTCGTCCGCGCCCACATGAAGAAGGAAGGCGTGGTGACCAAGCCGGCGATCGGCAAGAAGGATCCGCTGAGCGACGAACGCTTGGACGCGCTCTACGCCGCCTACGGCCCCGGCAAGTACGACCTGCCCGACCAGGGCTTCATCGCCAAGTCGCACCCGCTGGACCTGTGGCTGGTCGGCTACCTGCTCAAGCACCCCAGCGCCAGCTTCCAGGAAGCGACCATGGCCAGCCACTTCGAGCGCCAGGAGGTCTATGGCTGGCTGTTCAAGAGCAAGCACAAGGGCGCCCGCGACAGCCGCATCCGCACCCTGGTGGAGGTGGAGGCGTTCCTCGATATCCATCAGCGCTGGAAACGTGTCGGCTATCCGTTCGACCATCTGGTGCCGTCGCTGGCCACCGCCATCGGCAGCTCCGGCGACCGTCCGGCGGCGCTGGCCGAGCTGGTGGGGATCATCCAGAACGATGGTGTGCGCCTGCCGGTGCTGCGCATCGACACCCTGCACTTCGCCGCCGGCACGCCTTATGAAACCGTGTTGGCCGGTGATCCGGACCGGGGCGAGCGGGTGCTTTCGGTGGAAGTTGCCCGGGCGCTGCGCGGAGCGATGTCGCAGGTGGTGGATGCCGGTACTGCGCGGCGGGTGTCCGGCGCGTTCAAGCTCGACGATGGCACCATCCTGACCATGGGCGGCAAGACCGGGACCGGCGACAACCGCATCGAGAGCTTCGGCGCGGGCGGGCGGCTGATCGGCTCGCGCTCGCTGAACCGGACCGCGACCTTCGTGTTCTACCTCGGCGACAACCACTTCGGCACCCTCACCGCCTTCGTTCCGGGGCGCGCGGCGGAGTCGTTCAAATTCACCTCGGCGCTGCCGGTGCAGGTGCTCAAGGGCATGGCGCCGCTGCTGCTGCCGTATCTCAAGCCTGGGGGCAATACCCAGTGCACACCGCCGATCATGGCGGAGCCAGGGGCGAGCGTGACCCAGGCCCACTAGTTTGTTGTGTTTGATGGCCTCATCGCTGGCAAGCCAGCTCCCACACGGTCCTGTGTATGCAGTACCTGTGGGTGCTGGCTTGCCAGCGATG